>JAUVAE010000112.1 GCA_030591905.1 Candidatus Komeilibacteria bacterium | reverse complement strand
AGAATTATGAAAGAAATTGATAAAGCTGTTGAATTTTAACAGTAGAAGGTATATGAAAATTGGAGTAATCCATGATTAATTTTGATGATTTGATAAAATATGAAAACGAAAATACAAGCCTAGACTTTAAAGCAATCCAGTATGAAAAAGGTCAATACGAAGAGCTTATCAAGGATATTATGTCTATGGCAAATGCTGATGTCGAAAATGATAGATATATCATAATCGGAGTAAAGCATAAACCCTCTGGTGATAGAGAAATATTCTACATTAAAGAAGGGGATTTTATAGATTCCGCTATCTACCAACAGATAATTAGAGAAAATATTGAGCCAGAGATAAAACTAGATTACTCGCCTTATAAATACAAAGGTAAACTTTTAGGTATTTTTAAAATATCTGGTTGCTCCGATAAACCATATACAATGAAAAAAGATTTCGGAAAATTAAAAAAAGGTGATCCTTTTATTAGAAAAGGTACTCATGTATCGAGAATGATAAGAAGAGACCTTGACGTAATCATTGAAAAGAAAATAAAAAAAGACAAATTCGACGGGAAGATACAATTGAGCTTTTCTAAGTATGGTTCAAGCCAAGAAATAGAGTTGACGGTAAGCAGTGATAAAAAATTACCCTCTCAACGAGCTGCAGAGAAGATTAAAGGGATAATCAAAGAAAAACAATTAACTAAAATAAAGACTCAAAATGCCGATTTCACAAAAATATCTTCTATTTTCGAATTACAAAAAAGACTAATCGAAAACCCATTCAGAGTAGCCAACCCACTCTCACCAATTCCATATGAACAAAGAACCCTTGAAGAATTGCAGAAAAACCTGAAAGAGGTTGACCAAACATACCAGGATGATGACTGTTACGAATTTTTTGAGTTAAATTCTCACAAAATAAATATTAGCATATTGAATGAAGGGGATAAATATATAGAAGATGTTTCAATTCAATTACAAATTAAAAAGATAGAGGGGTTACTTATACCAGAGAAGATTTACAAAGAACCTACAAGTAATCTTGCTAAAATCATGGCCGGACCTTCATATGAATCTATGAATTATCCTAAAGTTGATTCTACTGGAACTTCGATAGTTATTTATCAGAAAATCGGAGATATAAAACATCGTCTCCCTATTGATGCTTTTAAGGTACCAATCAGAATTGTGTTCTTAGACCAATTAGCGGGGAAAGTTATAGAAATAAAATGTATATTATTTGGGAAAAACCTTATAGAACCTCTAACCGAAACTCTAAAAATTAAAATAATTTCTCCCATTAAAAACCAATGAGGATAACGGACAGGGTACGGTTGAACTAGCTCAATAATTCGATAATTTTTAGAGAAAAATCTATAAGATCTGAGGAGTTTCTTAACCAGATGGTTGAGGCTTTAGGTATTATTATAGATAGATGTCCAAAAGGAAGGCCTTGTAAAAGGGAAAATTAGACCATTGGAAAAATAGGATGTTTGTAAATTAAATGTGTCTAAGTCCTTGTTTTTTATTATCAAAATGACTCATTAGAGGATTTTTATGCCAAAGATACAATTAAGTGAAAATGAATGGGAAAAACTTAACTTATTCTTGCGCCGCTTTGAACAATTAGAGAGAACAAGATTTTATTCGAATCCTAAACTAAAGAACATTCAGTATAAAATCAAAGGAGAAAAAGTAGATAAAGGTTTTCAAACTAGATTTGAAATAAAAGTACCTGATGAGGAAACAATTAAATCTTTTTTATTATCTTTTCGTGTCTTTTATATGGAGGGTGAGCATACTAATTTTTATTCAATTTACAATTTGCTTTATAAAAAGATTCTTGATAAAAAAGTCCGTAATGATTTGGCCACGATTCGGTCTAATTACACAAAAGCATTGAATACCAGTTTTACAAGTATTAACTTTCTAGGGAAAAGTTATTTACCCAAGGATATTGTTGACCTATGGTTTAATGCTGAGTATTTTCATACTGATATCGAGAAAGTGAAAGAGTTAGATAAAATAGTAATTTCACCAGGGAAAAGTCTTTTTTTCTATTTACTAATTGATGCTGTGATTACGCTAACAAATCAGATATCGATATTGAAAGAGATTATTGTCCGGGCTACTTCTGATGACACAGTATAAGTTTAAGGCTAGCCCTTGACATTGGACATTTTATATTTTTTTACGCAATACGAATTTTAACTAACTAAATACTAACGACCAACGATTAAATACTATATATTCCCTTTTTCTATTAAATGAACAAGGGCACCATTTCTTAGACAATTAATATTTTACTTTTAAATTAAATAAATAGTAAAGGTGTACCAAGTCAATAATTCGATAACTTTTAGCAGATAACCTATAATAGGATCTGAGGAGTTTCTTAACCAGATGATTGAGGCTTTAGGTACTACCATGGATAGACGTCCTAAAGGGAGACCTCAAAGTTAAGCCATTCTTATAAGAACTTTTGATTATACAAATAAAAGTAAAAGAAAATTTAAGCAGGAGAAGAAATATGGAAACAGAAAATATTGAGTATAAACCTTCCTGGAGAGATGAATATCTCAAAGTAGTAGTTGCTTTTGCAAATGCAGATGGTGGGGAATTAATAATTGGAGTAGATGATAATGGTAATCCTATAGGGGTTAAAAAATCTAAAAAGTTATTAGAAGATATTCCTAATAAAATCAGAAATAAATTAGGAATAATTCCTTCAGT
>JAUVAE010000008.1 GCA_030591905.1 Candidatus Komeilibacteria bacterium | reverse complement strand
TTATCATTAAAACCGATATTGGAACAACCAAAAATATAATCTTCTTAATTTTATGTACTAAATAACCAATAAATTTTTCATTATCATGAGCATGTTCTGATAAAACAGGAAAAACAACAATCGCTACAGAAACACCAAAAATACCAACAACAGCTGATTGTAAATTCATACCAAAATAAAATACAGCAATACTGCCAGCAACTAAATTAGAAGCAATTACAGTTATCACAACTTGATTAATTTGCATGATAGCCAATCCTAAAGTTCTCGGTAACATTAATTTAAAAATTTTACGAACATACATATCTTTAAAGTCAAAAACTGGAAAATAACGCCATCCTGTTTTAAGAACTGCAAATAACTGAATTATAAAATGTAACATTGCTCCAATAACAACTCCCCAAGCTAAATAAACATAGCCATAATATTTACTAAGAATAATGCCACCAATAATTCCTAAATTATACATTACTGGCGCCAAACTATAATAAAAATATGATTTATATGAATTCAATAAACTACTCATTATATTAGAAGCTCCAAATATAACAATACTCATCAGCATTATTCTAGTGAGCTTAATAGTTAAAACTAATTGAGAAGGATTAAAACCAGGAACTAAAAGTTTCACAAAAAAATCAGCCTTAATAATAACAATCAAAGCGATTAAGGCTAAAACAGATGTTAAAATATTTAAAATAGAATTAGAAACATGAATAGCTCGTTGTTTGTCTTTTTGATTTAATTTAACAAAAATAGGAACAAAAGCAGATGCTAAAGCTCCTAAAACTAAAGTGTTGAAAATTAAATCTGGAATTCTAAAAGAGGCAAAATAAACATCTAAAACCTCACCCGCCCCAAAAAAGGAAGCTAGCATTCTATCTCTAACCAAACCTAAAATTTTACTAATAATAGTAAAAAAACTAATCAATATTGCTCCACCTAGAATAGTTGTATTCAATTTTTTTAATAACTTTTTAACCATAACAACAATGTATACATACAAAGACGATCAAAAATCGCCTTTATAAACTCTACTCTACTAAAATTATTTAATTAAATCTTCCGCAAACTTAATTTCTGATTTCAATTTTTTATAAACAAATACCGTGGCCATGGAAACAATAGGTATAGTAATCAAAGTACCAACAAAAAAAGCTAGAACACCAGCTATACTAATTAAGATTAAAATTAAACCAAAAACAAATAAATCCCATTTAGAGCCTTGAGTAATTTGGGAGCTTTTTTTAAAAGATTCAATAACATCATATCCTTCCACTATAAAATATGGGAAAAATTTAAATTTAATACCCCAAATAATTCCCGGAACTACAAACAAAATTATCCCACAAACAATTATTATAGAATAAAGTACAATACCTACTAAATATTTAAAAAACAAATGATACTGAGAAAATAAATCAGAAATATTAACTTCTTGTTTTTCAAATAATTTTAAAGTAATTTTAATAAGACCTAAACCAACTAATATTCCTACAATTTGGAAAAGAAGATTAATAGTATTTAAAATAACTTTTACTGAGTTAGAATCACTTTTTTTAGCAATTTCTTGAGCAATACTAGGAATTATAGATACTATCAAAACTATCGCTCCTATAGTTAAAAAAAAGCCTAAATTTTCTTTCAACATCTTCCAGCCAAAATTAATAGCTTCTTTATTTGAAAATTTTTTATTTGTCATGTTTCTTTACCCTGTTAAATAAAATTTAAATCTATTGCTTATAAATATTTTACCATTACAACATTATTTAAATTTTAATTTTAATTTATTTAATATACCCTATATAAAAAATTCTATTTTTGATTAAAATATAAATATAATACAATTTATAAGTTATCAAAAAATTAAAATTATTTAACAGGGTGAATTACTTTTTTAAAATAAACCCAATTACTTTATTCTCATTAAACATCATCTTGAAATCATCTTCTGGAATATTACTCCATACTGAATCTATATTATCTGACCAACTATAACTCAAATTAAGTTCTGAGATTTTTCCTGATTGTTTTTCATAAAAAACAGTATAAGTATCTAAATTTAAATTTTTATCTTTCTTAAAAAATCTATCTATCAATGAAAGGTCTTGGTCTAAATTTAATCTAAAAGGCAACTCATATCTAAGAGTTATTGTTTTCTTTTGTCCTGGTACTAGTTCCTGCCAACCGCTAAATACAGTTTTATTAAATTCATTATTAATTTTTACCCCAGAAATTTCATCAATAACATAACGTCCTTGGATATCTTGTATCTCTTCATCTTCTTCTGAACCATATACTGGAATCATATATTCTTCTTCTGGAAATTCTTCGAATCCTCGAGCTTCTAAAAGCTTAACACCCCGAGGAACATAAATCCTCAAATAAGTTTTATTTGTAGCCTGACTAAAAGGATTATCTTTTTCAGCAATAAATGTTCTATCTATTTTAACAGTATCTATAACAGTACCGTTAGATAATACATTAACATTATGATGTAATTTTTCTTTAACAAATTGATCTGTTTTAGCACCACCAATATTAGTATTAATAACAGCTAAATAATCACCCCTAGTATCCGTCATGGCTCCACCCCAACCATAACTATTAATAATTGATTCTAAACTAGCGTTTGGGAAATAAATTTGAATATCTTTATTCCTCATTGAATTATTAAATAACTTCAAAGTCTGTAAATAATTTAAACTTTTATCATTAAAAACTCTGTCTATAATCTTAGTCATCATTTCACCAATAACAGCTTTGGGAGCCTGACCAGCGTCTCTTATCTCTACGATTTCTTGAATTTCACGAATAAAATTATCAGAATTTATTTCAATACCTCTCTCCTCTAAACTAATCGGTCCAATGATTTTCAAAAACTCCACCATTACATTACTATTTATAGTAATTACTCCATTCACTGTTGGCCCCCCTGACTTTTCCCAGTATTTCAATATTAACTCTGCTGAAGTCGGAAAATCTGCAAACCAATTTGCATCCCAAAAATTAAAATTAGGATTAATCAACCAAAGTGGTTTAGGAGATATTATATTCTCGAAAAAACCAGCTTTTAAATCATAAGGGCCACCTTCTGGAGCTTGAACTCTTTCAATCTTACCTTGCTTAATATCTAGTAAAGCTAAACTTCCTATAAATCCTCCAGTTGCCCGAAGCTCATTAGAATTTTGAAAAAGCATTAAATATCTCTTCGGACCATCGGCACCTAATATATCTAAAATCACTTCCAATACAGAATCTAATTCCTCTAAATTATTAACAATTAAAGGAATATTTTTTTGAATTGATGAGAATTGTTCTCTATATTCTTCAGGTAGAGCTTGTTCATCAAACCCGATGATATCATTACTGACTTGTTTTAATTTATATTTAGATTGTCTTAAATTCTCAGAAATTAATTGAATTTTATCAGTTAAACTCCTTTCTTTATCTTGTTGTTCTAAAGCAATACTGATGTGTTCAGCCGCCTCAGAAAATAAACGTCCAGCATTTAAAAATTTTATTCCATAGTCTAATTTCTGACCTTCTAAAGGAATAAACTTTAAAATTTCTATAAAAATATTATTATATCTTGATATCTCTTCTTCGGCTTCTATAAATTTTTGGTTAGCATTTAAAAAACTATCTCGAGCACTATCAAAATCAGAACTGGCAATAAATTTAATTCCTTCTCCAAATTCTCCAAAAGCTTGTTCAGAAATACCTAAAACTTTCCCTTTTGTAAAATTAAATTTACCAACTAAAGCCATGGCCTGAATTGAGGCAATTATTAACAAACATATAAATAAAAAACTAAGAACTTTGGAATATGTTCTAATAGTACTGGTTTTAAAAATCAAAACAGGATTAAAACTTAAAATTTTCTCTCTCCAATCAGTAATTCTCTTTTTAACTTTTCGTTGAGACGATTCATGAATCGTCTCTCCTTTTTGTTTCTCATTACCAATGCTCTCTATTGTTTTATAAACCCTTCCACCAAATGAATTTATAGATACTAAAATACTAAAAAGAACCTTGACTGTAGACTTAAATATAGCATTAATCATTAAAACAATATAAAAACAATAAGCTGTTATATTTTTTCCTAAAAAATGAGAAAATTTAAAAAACTTTGTTTTAGAACTTAAAAATAACAATTCTCTAAAATATGAAGAGGAGATATTTCTAATTGTCTGTTTTCTAACAATATTTAACTTTTTATGATTTGAAACGCTTGGCTGATAATTTTCATTCAATTTATTTCTTAAGTTTACTAAATATTGCGATTTCTTTTGTATTCTTTTGCTTCTCTTTACAGCAATATCATCTTCTCGCATTTTTAAACTATAATTAGAGCTTCCTACAACATTTTCAGCTAAAACATAATCGTCGTTAATGAGTTTTTCCAACTCATCATCTTTCTCATTATTCACATCCATTTGCTCTGAATCTTTAATTAATATTAAATCATTATCATTGATTTCTACTTCATCTAGTAAATCATTTACATTTGCCTGTTCAATTAAAAAATTAGGCTGAAAATTAATAATTGGAGTATCATTATGGGTATCCATAATAAACTCATCATTTTTTTCAACCTTAAATTTAGAAACTTTTGGTTTCCTGGTAATTTTTTTCTTAACTCGAGTCTTTGCTGGCTTTTTAACCTTTTTTGATCTAGTAATTTTTTTCTTAACTACCTTTTTCTTAGTAGGTTTCCTTTTAGCCCTAACAGAAGACTTCTTCCTAATGGGTTTTTTAGGAAGTTTTTTCTTTAATCGAGCATTACTCGATTTAGTTTTTCTCATAAGATAATTATACAATATTTTTGGAAAATTAGAAAACAAAAAGGGTTAACATTTCTGTTAACCCGATTCACTTTTAAAAAATTCCTAAATTTTTATCATATTCTGACACTCTTTGAGTGCGGAACCTAAACGACTTTTTTCACTATTAGGACTTTCACTAGCGCTAACACTCACCACCGAGAATGCATCATTAAAAGGAAATCCTTCACCATTATTAATATCGATATCAATATCAGCACCTTCATCCTCCTTAGACTTAAAAAAATCTTCCCTTTTAATAGCTCTCTCAGCGTTTCTCTTTGTTTTTGCTTTAAATTCCTTTGTTTGCATTGTTTCCTCCTTATTTTCAAATATTATTTTAATATATTATTATATCATATATTTTGAACTTTGTCAATCTATCAAATTAAATCCTAACTCTCCTCTATTTCAATATCAAATATCTCAATCAAATCCTGAGCTATTTTTTTAATTTTCCATTTAAAATTCTTCCCAAAACTTTATAAGATTTTAATAAAGCTACAAAATTAGAATGGATATCTTCTTCAATAATATTAGCTAATTTACTCATTAAAGTAAAAAGAAAGAAGCGATTAGCATTTGTTTTCACTTCGGGTTTCTTATTTTTAACTATATCTTTTCCCGCGAACGGGATCCCGCCTGTCTCGTTCGAGAGACTTTGCGGTGATGAGGCTTGCTTTGATTTCATAGATTTTTATAAATTTTCAAAGTCTCTTCGGCCATTGTCTGCCAATTATATTTTAATAATAATTTCTGAGAATTAATAATAAGTCTTTCTCTTAATTCCTGATCATTTATAATTTTATCTAGTTTCTCTAAAAGGTCATCTTGATCTTTGGGATAAAAATATAAAACTGCATCTTGTAAAATTTCCGGCAAACAACTAGTATTGCTAGCCAAAACTGGCAAAGAAAATTGCATAGCTTCTAAAGGTGGCAAACCAAAACCTTCACATAAAGACGGAAAAACATAGGCTTGAGCTCGTTGATAAAAAAGGCTCAAATCTTGATCTGACACATAATCAGTTAAGATAACTTTATTTTCTAAATTTAAATTCTTAATAAATTTTTCTAAACGCTGATAAAAATAATCTTTTTTACCTATTAAAACTAATTGATAATCTTTTTTAAACTTTTGAAAAGCTTGAATTAAAAATTCTAAATTTTTATGAGGATAAGCATTGCCTACATATAAAAAAAAGTCCTTGGTAATTCCGTACTTTTTTAAATCAATCTGAACATTATTATTTTCTAATTTAGTAAGGCCCTCATAAATTACTCGTACAGACGCAATGCCTTGCGTCTCTACAATTTCAAATTTCTTTATTATTTCATCTTTAGTAAAATTTGCCATGGTAATTACAGCCTGAGCTTTGTTTATAGCATGCTTAATAATAATTCGATATAAGAAATTTTTAAAAAAATATTTAAGTGGTGATAATGTTGTGGCTCTTTGACTAGGATATTTTGTTAAAATCAAGTCATGAATAGAAACAATAAAAGGCTGATTATAAAAAAATGGTACATTAAAATGTGGAAAATGAACCAAGTCAACTTTTAGATTTTTTAAAACTTTAGGTAATTTAATTTGTTCTTCTAAGCCATACCATGGAATATCCACAACTACTTTTTTAAAATTAGATTTCAATGGTTGATATTTAGATTCGTTCTCTTTATTTATTAAAATAAAATATTCATCTTCTCCCGCAGACGGGATCCCGCCTTGCCCCGCAGACGGGGCTGGCGGTGATTGGTCTATCTTTTCTAAATTTAAAATTAATTGCTCAATATAACGACCAATTCCAGTTCCGGTCCCAAAAAATCTCGCGTCTATAGCTATTCTCATACTTTTTTAAACAACTTTAATAATTTTTCCGCAGACTTGTCCCAGTTTAAATAATAATCCTCATTAAAACTCTTATTTTTATAAAAATTATAAAGTTCTTCGTCACTTAATAAGCTATTAATCGCTGAATATAAACTCTGGACATTAAAAGACTCAATTAATAAAGCATTATTTTTAACAATACTTGGCAAAGAAGAATTATTAGAAGTTATTACTGGACATCCACAAGCCATTGCTTCTAATATTGGTAATCCAAATCCTTCATAAAATGAAGGCCAAATAAAAACCTTTGCTAAATTATATAAAACTGGCAAATCATCTTCTGGACAATAATCTAAAACCTTTATTCTAGATTTAATATCACTATTCAAATTATTATAAAAATTTTGCCAATTCTTTTCTTTCCAACCACTAGCGCCGACAATAACCAACTCTAAATCATTAGATTTAATTTTCTGAAAGGCTTTTAATAAGCCTATAATATTTTTTCGAGGCTCTTTGGTTCCCACAAATAAAATAAAATTTTCTGATAAATTATATTTCAACTTAAGAGCATCTAATTTATCCTTACCTTCAATTTTATATTTTTTACTCACCCCTAAATTGATAACAATAATTTTATCCTTAGCTATACTATAAATATTCTGAATATCTAATGATGTATTGTTTGAAACCGCAATTAATTCATTACTTCTTTTAATAATCTTTTTTGGTTTGACTAAAAAATGCCATAACTTTCTTTTAAAATTAAAAAATTGCGGATATATCTTAAAAGATAAATCATGAATTGTTGTTATCAGCTTTGTTTTCTGATATTTCAAATTACAAATATTAAAATTAGCCAGCCAAACAAAATCTACTTTTACAATTTTTCCTTTAAATTTTAAAACATCTAACTTTGGAAAATTAAAAAAGCTCAATATAAAAAGGAGCTTGCTGGGAATATTACGATGAATGTAATGAATATTTTTATTCTGAGGAAGATTAAGAGCTATATCTTTATTCTGATAACCATAACTAATTAAAAAATATTCGTTACTTTTATCTAAGACAAGTAGTCGAGATAATACTTCATAAAGATATTTTCCAACTCCACTTAAATTTTTTTGCTTTAAGGGACTTATATCTACTACAATATTCATAATTTTTCTTTGTCATCTCGAGCCTGTCGAGAGATCTTTTAGAAATAATAATGTTTGAATAGATAAAGATTTCTCCACTACGGTCGAAATGACAAAAGTCAATTACACCAAAGACAAAAAAATAATTTTCTATTCTACTTTGCTTTTAATATATTTATCAATATTCTTTTTAAAATTTTCGTTCGAAAATTTTTCAGCATATTTTCTAATAGCTACAGAATCAAATTCTAATTTATTAAAATCTAATACTGCTTCAGCTAACGATTCCCAATTTTGTTCTTCAAAAAATAATCCAGTTTCCTTATTTACAACTGTTTCCAAAGCTCCTCCAGACTTATAAGCAATTACTGGACAGCCAGAAGCCATAGCTTCTACAGCGGCTATACCAAAATCTTCTTCTTGAGGATGAAGAAAAGCCTTAGCTTTGGATAAATATTTTCCTCGCACTCCATCACTAACCCCGCCTAAAAATTCTATATTTGACTTAGCTATTCTTTTTAATTCTTCTGAATGTTCCCCTATTCCTATTATTTTTAAAGGTAATTTTAATTGATTAAAAGCTTTTACAATTAAATCAACTTTTTTATAAGACATTAAACGTGATACTACAATGTAATAATCTTCTTTCTGGGGGTCAGAATAAAATTTATCAATTTCTACTGGTGGATAAATTACTTTGGAATCTCGGTTATAATATTTTTTAATTTTCTGAGCAATAAATTCTGAATTAGCAATAAAATAATCTACTCTTTGAGCAGCATCATAATCCCATTGCCTTAAACTTTTTAATTTTTCGGCTACCATTCTTTTAGTTAGATTGGGGATCTTCAATTTTTCAACATAAGCTTCCAAATCACTCCATAAATAACGAGTCGGGGTATGACAATAACAAAAATGTTTAGTTTTTTCTGGAACTTTAATTCCCTTGGCTAAACCAGAAACTGAGGAAAGAACAATATCATAATCTGAAAAATCAAAATCTTCAAAAGCTTGTGGCATTGAAAATATAAAAAATTTAAAAAGATGAACAGAGCCAGGAATACGATTTAAAATTCCTGGAATATTTTGAAGTTTTGAAGTTATTATCCGAGCATCTTTAAAAAGAGTATCTTTATCTTTGTCATAAATAATTGTATAAATTGGACTTTGAGAATAAAGCTGATGGAACTCAAAAAGAACTCTTTCGGCTCCACCCATTTGAAAAAGATGATCATGTACTAAAGCTATTTTTTTATTATCTAACATAAAGATATTATAGCAAGTTATTTGAATTATCTAAAACAAAAACCCGTAGAGACGATTCATGAATCGTCTCTACGGGTTTTTACTAATTTAAACAGCTGTCTTATCAAACAAAACTACTTTAATAGTTTTTAATAAAATTCTAAGATCTAACATTAAACTCCAATTCTCAATATAATAAATATCTAATTTTACTTCTTCTTCAAATTTTAAATCAGAACGACCAGACACTTGAGCCATTCCACTAACTCCTGGTTTTATAGAAAGTAATTTCATATGTTTATCTCTATAATTCTGTACTTCTCCGGGTTCATGAGCTCGAGGTCCGACTAAACTCATCCCTCCTTTAAAAACATTAATTAAATTTGGAATTTCATCAATTGATGTTCTACGGATAAATTTACCAACTCTAGTAATCCGAGGATCATCTTTCATTTTAAATAAAGGTCCATCTTCTCTTTCATTATATTGCATTAAATCCTTTTTCATTTTATCGGCCCCCACAACCATTGATCTAAATTTATATAATTTAAAAGGTTCATTTTTTGAACCGACACGATTAAGTTTTACTAAAACTGGACCCTTGGTATCTAGTTTGATTATTAATCCTACTATTAAATAAATTGGAATAAAAATTATTAACGCCAAAAATGACAAAATAATATCAAAAAATCTTTTCCAAACTCTTCCCCAGCCATCCAAAGGAGTTCCTTTTATTTCAATCATTGGAATTCCAGCAATAGTATCAACTTCAAAATTAATAATTTTAGTCTCTAAAATAGATGCTGCATATCTATAAACAATATGATGAGTATTACAAAAATTAACTAACTTATTCACTGCTTCTCTATCAGCATAAGGATCTGCTAAAATTATTTCATCAATTAATATCTCTTTACTCAAATCATCTAATTTAATTATAGATTGGTCATCTAAAATATCATAATTTTCTATAACTTTATAACCTAAAGATTTATTCTTTTTGAATTCACTAATCAACTTATAAGAATTATCATTATTACCAATAAGCACTACTTTAATTTGAATAACTCCTTTTTTTACTAAAACATTATAAATAAAATTTAAAATTATTCTTTCTAAACTAAGAAATATCAAACTAAATACCCAGAAAAAAATTACAATAAATCTAGAAGAAAAAAGTCTTTGATTAAAAAAGAAAGCTACAACTAATATTAAAACAAAAGTTGAACAAGCTGAGAATACTTTGGAAAGTTTATGTCTTAATCTCTCTCTTTTAAAACTATATACGCCAGAAAGAATCAGTATTATTAAAGCGAAAAAAGATACTCCTAAAAGTATCTTTAAAAATAAGGGCAAAGGTAAATCAAAAAGAATTGGTCGATATTGAACAACAAAAGATTTAAATCTTAAAAGATAAGCTAATATACCAGACAACATTAAAAAAATAAAATCCAAAGGGACCTCTATAACATCTAATAATAATTTATTTTTTCTCATAAATATAATATAAGTAGTTCAATTAGAATAAGCCGAATTCTGTATCCCAGTAAACTGGGTGACGATCATCTATCTTGATATCATGTTACCACAATATTCTAGCAGCCTACCAAATTTGGCCTTGCACTGAATAAAGTTTACCTCTTCCTTATTGTCATCAATAAGGCGTGCTAATTCATTAATTAGCAATTTCACCCTTAACCAGATAAACTGGTAGGAATATTTTCTGTTGCACTTGTTCTCTTGAAAAAATTACTCTTTTCAAGGGTTGGTGTTACCAATTATCCATCCCGCTAAACGGGATAAAATAGTGTTCGGACTTTCCTCCCTAAACCACTCACTTCGTTCGGGTTTAGGGCAAGCTATAAAGGGCCTACCATGAACTCGAGCGGAGCGAGTAGTTCAAGGCGATCATCTACTAATTTAACTACCCCCTAATATAGTATGTTTTTGACCTTTTGTCAATAAAAAAAGCAGGAATTAAACTCCTGCTTTATAATTATTTTTTTCGAAGCTGTCTTCTCCTCTCTTTTCTCTGACTCTTACTTAATGTCTTATTTTTCGGTTTCTTTCTCCTGCTCTTTGTTTTTTTTGGTTTAGTATGCTGTTGTCCATTAGTTCCTTGTTTTGGTAACTGATGAGAAATGGTCATATTTTCTGTTTCAAAACCTAAACCATTAAAAAATTCTATTAGATCAAAATCTTTTTTGAGTTTCTGCTTCATCCATTCATCTAATTTAATAGAAAGTACTAGATAACTTTTAGAAAACCTGACATTAAGTTCATATAAAGGATATTCAGATCCAACAATCCCTGACTTAAAAGTAATTTGAACTCTCAATATCTTATCATGAATAATTTCAGATTTAATATTTTTAAATCTTTTAGGCCACTTGGGGAATAATAATTCCAATATTCTAAAATGATTTTTATCTAAAATCTCAGCAATTTTCTCAATTTTCTTTAAATCTCCATCTAAAATGGCTAATTTTATTTGCAAAACATCCTCCTTTTAAAAATTTTATATTTCATATTCCAACCTTAACAAATTACTTTAATTCTGTAAAACAAAAAACATAGTTTTAGACTATGTTTTTTTGATGGCTGCTAGGGCTGGGATCGACCGGCATTCGCCGGTCGCCCAGCGTATGCAGGGCGAACCTATTATATTTAATTGGCTGTCGAGGTTGGATTCGAACCAACGACATCTGCATTAACAGTGCAGCGTTCTACCACTGAACTACTCGACAATCAATTAAATAGAAATTGTACCAACTCCCTGCCTGCCGGCAGGCAGGAACTACCCCAGAATAAAAAAAATCAGCTCAGCGAGCTGAATTAAACAAACAAAAATAGCTCGCAACTTATTCGAAATTATTATTATTATTTAATTTTTGCATTTGTATTTTCATAACGATATTAATTTAACATAAGAGTTTAAAAATGTCAACCCTGTTAAATTGATAACTCCTTATTTAACAGGGTCAACCCTGTTAAATCTTATCCAACCTTTTAAAAACTTCTAAAGTTTTTTCAGCTGATTTATTCCAATTAAATTTTTGAACTAATTCTAAATTTTCATTTATAATATTTGTTCTTAATTCTTCATCTGATAATAATTCGTCCATTTTAGAACTAATATTTCCTATATTATTTTCAGTAAAACAAATATCATTGATTCCAAACTCTTTAAAAACACTGATATCTGACATTAAAACAGGTACCTGGCATAACATAGCTTCTAATATTGGCATACCAAATCCTTCAAAAACACTTATTAAACAAAATAATTTAGCTTTTTTTAATATTTCTATCTTATCATTCTCATTAACCCAACCAATAACTTTAATATCCTTTTTATAAGGTGATGATTGGATTTCATTGTTAATATTATCGAATTCAAAACCAGATTTACCGACTAAAACTAATTGAATGTCTTTGCCTCTCTCTCTTAACTTATTATAGGCCATTATTAAATTAATAATATTTTTCTTTGATTCCAATCTACCAATATATAAAATATAATCTTTTTCGATTTTATACTTATTCAAAATATCATCATTAGCAATAACGCTATTATATTTTTCAAAATCAATTCCATGTGGAATTACAAATATTCTATCCTCTCCTATTCCATAAAATTTAATTATATCATTTTTAGTAGTTAACGAAGGTGTTATGATTAAATCGGCTTTATTTAGACCTCTGGCTCCTAATTTTAAAGATAATAATTGAACCTTAGAATAATGATTTGGAAAATGCTCATAACCTAAATCATGCCAAGTTATAACTTTTTTAGTTCTAATTGACGGTAAATTATGTGACGGAGAAAAAAATAAATCCAAAGCATACTCTTTAGAATTTAAACTCAATTTTAAAACTGTCCAAAACTTTTGCAAGGGCCATTTTAGAATAATATTCTGAACATTTGGATATTTTAAAAATTTTGTTGGTAATTTTTTTCTAGAAAATAAAAAATATTGATTTTGATTATCAATATTTAACAAACTTTTAATTATATAATAAGAATACCATTCTGTTCCTGTTTTTTGTTCTAAATTAATTCTACTGGCGTCTATTCCAATTTTCATTATTTTGTGGATAAAATACTTCTTTTATAAACATCTAAATTTTCTAAAGCTAC
>JAUVAE010000050.1 GCA_030591905.1 Candidatus Komeilibacteria bacterium | reverse complement strand
TGGTGGCACTATTAGATTGGGGGCTTGGCCATGTTCTTTAAAAAAAGGTTCCAAACTAGGATCAGCTTATCGACATTTTGGTTCTCAAAAATCTTCTCCTTGGCATCAATCAAATGATTTAAATAAGAAGATTAATAATAAATTATTAACTATCTTTGAAAGACATCGACACCGTTATGAATTTAATAATGATTATCGTTCTCAATTTGAAAAAGCCGGCTTAGTTATTTCTGGAACTTCACCTGATGGTAAATTAGTTGAAGCTGTTGAAATTACCAATCATCCATTCTTTTTAGCTACTCAATTTCATCCAGAATATATCAGTCGACTTTTTAATCCTCACCCAATCTTTATGGCTTTTATTGAAGCTACTAAAAAAAATAAATAATTTTTATTTTTCCCATTCTTCAATTTTTATTCCTCTAAAATTTTCTTCTCCTATTTTTTTATAGCCTAATTTCTCAACTTTTTCCTGACTATTTATTCCATGTATCTCTTCACCATACTTAACAACTTTTATTTTTTCTTCTTTAGCTTCATCATATTTAATATCATTAATCTTTATTTCTGGGTTATAAAATCTAATTGGGTCTCCAAATGAAGATATTAAATAAACATTATCTTCTTTTTTTAAAGTCCCAGATAAACTTTTCCAATCTTCTCGATGCATATTAGAATTAATTAAATAAATTGAAGTAAATAATAAAAATATTATTAAAACTATTTTTCTACCTTTTTTTGATTTAGCCAACAATAAAGACAAGATCGGAATTAAATATAGAAATCTGAAATATTGTAGCAATGGTGATTTAAGAGAAAAAATAATTCCCATAATTAAAGGAACAATTAATAAAAATCTTAATAATTTATCTTTAATCATTTCTTTAAAAGCTAACAACCAAACAATAAGAGTACTCAAGGTTGCTATTCCATAGTAAAAAATCTTTGGATACCAACTAATTTTTCCTACCGTAAATTTAATTGGAATTAAAGCTAAATTTTTGAAATTAACATTACCTAAAGTTAAAGACCAATTACTTACTTCAATTAATGCTTTCCTAGAGTTCATTAATTGTTTCCACAATAAAGGGCTAATAACTAAGATGGCTAAAATTAAACCACTACTATTAATAAAGAGTAATTTAAATTTTTTATTAATTAACCAATACAACAACATTGCCGCTATTAAAAAGACAGATCCATAAAAAGTTAAAAAACTTAAAGCCGCTAATAAATTAAAACCTAATACATTCTTCCAATTTACTTTTTTATTTAATCTAATAAAGAAATATAAAGCCCCCATTAATAACATCACCATCATCATATACATTCTTAATTCTTGAGAGAAATAAATAAACAGGGGATTAACCGCTGTTAATAAAGCTGCCCAAAAACCTATCTTTTCATCTTTGATTTCTTTTCCTATTTCATAAACCAACCATATTGTTATTAAAGAAAACAATACTGAACTAAATCTCATCATTATTACTCCATTTCCAAAGATACTTGTCCAAAAATTTAAAAACAAATAATAACTTGGAGGATGGAAGTCACCAAAAGAAAAACTATTGATGATGTCCAACATTGGCCTTTTAGATACATTAGCTGAGATTGCTTCATCTAGCCACATCGATTGATTAATAGCTACTAATCTAATTACTAAGGAAAATAATAAAACTAAATAAATCTTTTTCATAAACTATTCTAACTCATTAATTAGTTGACTTTAATCATTTAAATTTGTATTCTTAAACATTACCCGAAGTAAACCCAAAACATGAATAATCAACCTTTAGCCTCATCACTCCGTCCTAAAAATCTAGATGAATTTATTGGTCAGTCTCATTTAGTTGGTCCTAATAAACCCTTACGTTTAGCTATTGAGTCAAAACAAATATTTTCGATGATTTTTTGGGGTCCACCTGGAGTTGGTAAAACTACTTTAGCAAAAATAATTGCTAAAGAAATAGATGCTGAGATTTTTGAATTATCAGCTGTTTCATCTGGTAAAGATGATATCCGAAAAATAATTGGGAAAAATACACCTTCTAGTCCTGGTCTCTATAAAAAGATTTTATTTTTAGATGAGATCCATCGTTTTAATAAAGCTCAACAAGATTTTTTACTTCCTTATGTTGAATCAGGAATATTAACCCTTATCGGTGCCACTACTGAAAATCCTAGTTTTGAAATAATTTCACCTCTCCTTTCTCGTTGTCGAGTTTTTGTTTTAAATGAACTTTCTGAATCAGAAATTGCTGAAGTTATTAAACGAGCTACTAAAATTTTAAAAACTAAAATAAACAAAAGTGCTCAAGACTGGTTAGTAAAAATGGCTAATGGAGATGCTCGTCAAGCCATCACTATGATTGATAATGCTTTTACTCTTTATGGATCACTCACTAAAGAAAATTTAGAAAATACTTTACAAAATAAATTTTTACGTTTCGATAAAAAAGGAGAAGAACACTACAACACTATTAGTTCCTTTATTAAAAGTATGAGAGCCAGTAATGTTGATGCTGCTGTCTACTATCTATCTAGAATGATTGACGCTGGAGAAGACCCAAAGTTCATTGCTAGACGTATGGTTGTCTTTGCTAGTGAAGATATTGGAATAGCTAATTCATCAGCTCTAATGTTAGCTAATCAGGTCTTTAGAACCTGCGAAACCATTGGTTATCCTGAGTGTGCTATCAACTTGGCTCATGGAGTTGTTTATCTTGCTAAGAGTCCAAAAAACAGGGATGCTTATGATGCTTTACGAGCTGCTCAAGCTGATGTCAAAGAATTTGGAAATCTTCCAATTCCTCTCAATCTTAGAAATGCCGAAACTAAACTTATGGAAGATATTGGTTATGGAAAAGGTTATGAAATGTACAGTAAAGAAGATTTATTACCAGATAAATTAAAAGGTAAAAAATATTTTAAAAATTCTAAAAAGTAAAGAACAGTTTATGGTAATCTTTATTTATGGATGAAATAAATACTTTAGAAACATATTCTCCAGAAATTAAAAAAGAAAACACTTTTAATATTGCTTGTGAAAGCCGAGGGAAAACTCAAAATCATAATGAAGATGATTATTTTTTGAATACAAAAAACTTATCTTTTGGTGTTTTTGATGGTATGGGGGGAGATAGGAATGGAGCTGAATCATCAAAGCTTTGTCGAGATTTAATTAAACAAGAACTTCTTTTTCTTCCTTCAAATATTTCTCAACAAGAAACAGATAAAAGATTATCTATTATCTCCAAAAAAGTGAATCAAACTTTTTTAGAAAATAAAGAAAAATATAACTTAGGAGGAACAACTGGAACTTTTGGAATTATTTCTAGAGACTCAAAAGGTCAAGATTTTATTGTTGGTAATAGTCTTGGTGATAGTCGGGCTTATCTTCTTCGTTCAGAAAATCATAGAGAACCACTTTTAAGAATTACTAGTGATGATAGTTTTATTAAAAAACATTCTAATTCAATTTCCCAATTTAACCAAACACAAGATAGATTAGATGAGGCTATTAATGAAAGTGATCTAAATGATAGAGAAAAAATTCTTCAAGAAAATAGAAATGCTATTTCTAATTATTTTGGTGATCCAGAAGCTAAAGCTGAAGTCTTTTTTATTGACCTCGAACCAGGGGATATTATTCTATTAACTACAGATGGTGTTCATGACAATCTTACTACTAGTGAAATTAGTCAAATTTTATCAATTGGTCAAAATTCTGAGCAAATTACTAAAGATCTTATTAATAAATCTTATGATCGTAGCAAAAGTGATCATTTTAGACATAAGAAAGATGACATGACTGCTTTAGTTATTAAAGTTAGTTAGTATTTATTCTCAACAAAAGTTAAAGCATAACCTTTAGAGTTAGCTCTACCAGTTCTTCCAATTCGATGAATATAGTCTTCGTAATTATTTGGTTTATCATAATTAATTACATGACTAATATCAGCCACATCTAATCCTCTAGCAGCTACATCTGTAGCTATTAAAACATCAATATGATTATCTTTGAACATTTTTAGAATTCTTTGTCTTTTGTTTTGAGCTTTACCTCCATGAAGTGAATCAGCTCTAAAACCAGTGTCTATTAAATTATTTGATATTTTGTCTACTATTCTTTGTGTAGCTCCAAATACCAAAACTTTCTTAACTTCTTCTTTGTTTAAAATATCTATTAATACATCCCCTTTATTATGACGATTAACCATAACTACATCTTGTTCTACATTATCAGAGGTTTTTTGACTTTCAATTGTGATTTTAGCTGGATCATATAAAAAAGTATCTATTAAAGATTCTACTTTTCTATCCATAGTTGCTGAAAAGAATAAAGTTTGTCTATTATTTGGAATAAGATTTACAATCCATCTAATATCATTAATGAATCCCATATCTAACATTCGATCAACTTCATCTAAAACTAATACATCCATTCTAGAGAAATCAATTATTCTTCTGTTTCCTAAATCTTTTATTCTTCCAGGAGTTCCAACAATTATATGAGGGTCTCTTCTAAGATCTCTAATTTGGCTTTGCATATTAGAACCACCAATAACTAAAGTTACATAAACTCTTAAATCAAAAGTAAAAGATCTTATTTCATCTTTAATTTGTTGAGCTAGCTCTCTAGTTGGAGCCAATATAATAAATCTCTTATTAGGATTTTTAATTATTTGATCAATGATAGGTAAAGCAAAAGCTGCTGTTTTCCCTGTTCCAGTATTAGCAATACCTAAAACATCTCGACCAATCATAACTTCTGGAATAGCTTCATCCTGAATTTTAGTTGGTTTAATATAACCTTTATCTTTAACATTTTTTAATAAAGCTCTATCAAATCCAAAATCTTCAAAACTGTTTTTGACAATTACTTCTTCAATCTTAGTTATCGGTTCAGCCTTTTTAATAAAAAGATGTGTTGCCAAATTTACTCCAAATGATCTCTTTCTTCTAGGGTTCCTGAAGTTATTTCTTTGTTGAGAATTTGAATTCGGTCCATTAAATTTTCTAAAACCATTTGATTGGTTATTTCTGTTTTGTCCTCCATAAGAAGGGCGTCTGTTGTTATACATATTAATTTTTGAGCAATAGGGCCCAAAAATTAATACACGTATAAGGTCTGTGTGGCGGGCAATCTTCTATAGAGTTCCTCTCTATCTAATTACTTAAATCAGTTTGTAGTTTACTATAAAGATTATTAAAAGCAAGTTTTTTGTAATAATAATAACCTTATTTTCGAAATCTAAGTTTCAATAATGGAATAAATTAGATTAACTTGCAAACTTATAAAAAAGTTATATACTTCGCTCATAGCCCCCATATAACTTATATTGTTTATTATGGATAATGTTTAAATTAAAGTTTGCTAAAAAAATTACTGCTCTTATTGCTAACTTTTCCCTGCTTCTTAATTCTTTTTTACCGTTATTATTAACTGTTCAACCAGTTCGTGCTCAAGACATTCCTTTATCCTCTAACATTGAATATAGTCAATCCACTAATGAATTTGATATTTCAGTCAACACAGATAAAAACCTAAACTATCAATTAG
>JAUVAE010000021.1 GCA_030591905.1 Candidatus Komeilibacteria bacterium | reverse complement strand
GAGCATAAATATCAGTATCGCCATTCCGATTATCAGTCCAAGCTATATAAATATTATCAGAGGAATCAATTGCCATACTTGGTGAATATTGATTAGTAGTTCCAATGTCAGTATTAATTTTTAAATCTACCCCCCATAGGGCTATACCACTAGAATTATATTTCTGAGCATAAATATCAACATTACCATTCCGATTATCAGTCCAAGCTATATAAATATTATCAGAGGAATCAATTGCCATGCTTGGTGAATATTGATCGGTACCATCTAAAACAGGATTTTTATTTACTCTTGATTCAGGAAACCATAATTGATTTCCATCTTCATCATATGATTGTAAATATAAATCAATATCTGTATTTCTATCATCCTCAAAGACAATAGCTGTTGAAGTTCCAGTAGAAAATAATGCTAATTTTGGATTTGCTTGATCAGCTTCTCCAGATAATACACTCACTTTTTTAGCTGCCCCCCAGCCATAAGTACCAGTTGGAGTTATTTGAATTAGATATACATCTTGATTTCCAACAGAATCATCATTCCAAGCAATATATGAATTATTATTTATATCGGATAAAATATAAGGATTAATTTGATTATTAGCTGTAGCAATAACTATATCATCGGGTATCCATTGTTGCTCACCAGTATAATCGTATTTTTGAGCATAGACTTTAGAAGCTGAAGCACTACGGAAATCCTCCCATACTAAATATATAAAACCATTGTTATCAATTGTTAAATTTGAATTAGACTGGACATCTAAACCACCATCACTATTTACTTGCCAATTATCAGGAAGCTCCTGATTTATTGCCTTAATGGTTAAATTACTAAGAGCATCAATAGAAAAAGACTCTTCTGTTTTTAATCCCTCCGTAACACTTAAATGAGGTTTGCTAGGATTAAGATTAACAGCATCTCGATCATATGTTTTATCTGTTCCCATCCCCTCTTTAGTGACAGTTATCTCATAAGATTCAAATTCTGGTAAGACAGGCAAAGACAATATACCGTTATCTGTAACATAATCGGCATTCATTACTGGATCTAAAGCATTATTTTCTATATGAACATTCGCCTCTAGAAAAGGATCTCCATTAGCATCAACAACAATAATCTTTAATAAACCGTATCCCCCTAAAGTCTCCTCTGTTGCTGGAATAACTTTTGAAAAAACAGTAACATTTTTTTCTCCAAAATGACCATTCCAACTCACTTTAATTGTAGCTATTTTATAATCAATAAAGATATCGTCTGTAGCATCTTCTAAAGTACCATCATAAGGATCGTCATAAAATTGAATATTTGTATGAACCGTATATTTTCCCCTAAAAGCATATTCATAATCTGGAATAACACCAACCGGAGATCCTGACTGAGTACCTACATCGTTATATGATAAATTACGAATTTGTTCCATTTTTTGATTAGCTATTTCGATTGCTTCTATAAAGGACTTATTATCAGCTGTGACATGTAAAGAATAAATCACTAAGCTATAGATACCCAAAACCAGCATCATTGAAATTAATAATGATACTAAAACTTCTATAAGAGTAAACCCAGCACCATTTTTTTTATCCCTAAAAAAATGGTGCTGGGTAAATCCCGTAGGATGTTTTTTATATAAAAAATTATTCATACCAAGAATAAATTCTAAATTGTATCAAACTTATTGTCCGAATAAATCTATATTTAAATAGATGAGGAAAGACTATACATAGGCATAATAATTGCCGCGGCTATACCACCAACTCCTACACCCAAAACTAATATTAATAAAGGCTCAATTAAAGAAGGTAGGTCGTTCATAATTTGATCAACTTCCCCTTCATAAAACTCGGCTAATTCCATTAAAATACTATCTAATTCTCCAGTCTCTTCTCCAACATTTATCATTTGCTGTACTACTGGAGGAAATAATTTTGGATAATTTTTAGCAGTGGTATATAATTTTTCTCCTTTTTTAATTTGCTCACCCATCTCTAAAATAGCCTCTTTATAACGCAAATTTCCGACAACATTTGCCGTAATATGAAAAGACTTTACTATCATAATATCTGTTTTTAAAAGAGAACTTATATTTCGAGCGAAACGGGCTAAATTAATCTTTTTTATTATAGAACCTACAATCGGCATTTTTAAAATAAAACAATGGAAAGCATACTTCCCTTTTTTCGTTTTTAAGACTTTAATAAATATTAGAACAAATGCTGTAAAAAGAATCACCGCTACTATTAAATTATTTGCTATAGCATTACTAACACTAATAAGTATTCTAGTTACCAATGGTAATTCAATATCCATTTCACTAAATATAGATGTCATCTTTGGTATAACCACAATAAACATAAAAATTCCGATACCAAACATAGCAAATAAAATTACAATTGGATAAGTTAAGGCTCCTCTAACTTTAGATATTAAAGTATGCTCCTTTTTCATTTGGATATAAAGTTGCTCTAAAACATTTTCTAAATTTCCAGAAGATTCTCCAGCCTCAATCATACTAATAAATAATTCACCAAAAACTTTTTCATAGGGCCTAATAGAATTAGCCATACTTTCACCACCATCCACTTTTTCTGCTACCTCAGACAATATTGACTGAAAATATTTATTTCCAGATTGCTTTGCTAAAGTTCGCAAGGCTTTAGATAAAGATATTCCAACCCTTAACATGGGTACTAAATGTTGAACAAAAAATAATTTCTCTTTTAAAGGAATTCTTTGCCAAGTTAATAAATAAGCATTAATTTTATCCATTTTAGAAAGTTGCTTTTTTTTCTTACTCTTAGATAAACTTGGCTTAGCTTGAGAGTTTAAAAAATTATTTTTCTTAATAAGATCCATATTTTTATTTACCCTGTTAAATAAGATTTATTTTTATTATTTATTTAAATAATCTAACAAATTAAATCTTAATTTTAAATTTATTAAATGCCCTATAAAAAATTTTCTTACTTATATATAATATATTATTATGGTACATATAAATTAGATTTAAAATTATTTAACAGGGTGAATTATTTTCAATTAAAATGAATGGTATCAAATCTCAAAGCAAGCTCTGAATTCTAATAGGAGCTCCCATTCAGTCACACATTAGCCCCGCAGGGGTATTCATTCTTTTCTCACTCATTCGGTTATAAAAATCTTCACTTCGTTTAGACTTTTATAACACTCATTCCGTTCGAAAAATAAATTAATCTTTAGTTACTCTTAAGACTTCTTCAATAGAAGTGATACCATTTTTAGCTTTAATAAAACCATCTTCTATAATAGTCAACATCCCGTCAGCAATAGATTGACTCTTAATTTTCTCAGATCCAGCATTTTGTAATATCAATTCTGAAATTTTTTCATTATTTTCTAAAACTTCATATATTCCGATTCTTCCTTTATAACCAGTATTATTACATTTATTACATCCCTTACCTCTATAAAAAAGAAGGTTTTTTAAACTTTCCTTAGCATTTAAAACAATCTTTTCTTGTTCTAATCTATTTAATATCTTATCAAAATCTAATTGCTTCTGAAGCTCTTTAATTGCTCTTTCATCTAAAGTATAACTTTGAATACAATCTGGACAAATTCTTCTTACTAATCTTTGGGCAATTATGACATTAAATGTTGAAGATATTAAAAAAGTTGGCACACCCATTTCAGCTAATCTAGGCATAGTAGTAGCTGCATCGTTAGTATGGATAGTGGATAATACTAAATGTCCAGTCATAGCTGCATGTACGGCAATTTCTGCTGTTTCTTCATCACGAATTTCACCAACCATAATAATATCTGGATCCTGACGTAAAAGTGAACGTAAGCCGGCTGCAAAAGTAAATCCAATCTTTGAATTTACTTGAGACTGATTAATCCGCTTCATTCTATATTCAATTGGATCTTCCACAGTAGCAATATTAACTTCCGGAGTATTCAAAATACCTAAAATAGTATATAAAGTTGTTGTTTTACCAGAACCAGTTGGTCCGGTTACTAATATAATTCCATGGGGCCGAGCTACATTTTTTTTAACAATATCAAAAGCTTTGGGCTGAAAACCCAGATCCTCAAGGGTAAGAGCTTGAACCTTTTCATTTAAAAGTCTCATTACTACTTTCTCACCGTCAAAAGTCGGAATTATAGATACTCTAAAAGCAACTTTGTATTTATCGGAAGCAATTCTAAAACGACCATCTTGTGGCAAACGATGCTCGTCAACTTTTAAATTAGATAAAATCTTAATACGACTTATTATTCCAGATTGAATATGTTTTGGTAAGGTCATTACATTGTCCAAAACACCATCGACACGATACCTGACTAAAACATCTTTTTCTTCTGGTTCAATATGGATATCACTAGCGCCTTCCATAATAGCATGCTTTAAAAGAGTATCGACAACTTTGACAACTGGAGCATCTCCAGCCATCTCTTTCAAACTTTTCTTACTTTTTTTATCACCTTCTTCACCTGTTTCATCGTCAGATAAATATTTAAATTCCGATTTTAAACTCTTTTGATAATTTTTCAATATTTCTTTTATATCCTTAGGCGTTGTTAAATGAATCTCTAGCTTAATATTAAGTTTTTTCTTTATAAACTCAAAAATCTCTAAATCTTCTGGGTCTAAAACAGCAATTTTTAAAACTTTATTATCTCCATCAAAAGCAACAATATTATGGGTATTAGCAATCGCTTCTGGAATTTTCTCCAAAATATTTCTATCAATAACGGTATTTTTAAGATTAATAAAAGGAACCTTAAAATAAGTAGCTGCATTTTCATACAAAACATCGAGAGTAATTATTTTTTTAGAAATTAAATAATCTTGAATTTTTTTACCAGCTTTTTTAGCCCCTTGTTTATACTTCTTAAATTCTTCTGGTGTTAAAACATTGGTTTTCTCTAAAATATTTTTTATTTGTTTTCCGGTAAACATTAATTTTTTGTTTTAATTAAAATGAAAATGGCAATACAATATATACGTATCACTATCCTAATTTTAGCACACTTTCATTACTACTGGAATAATAATATTTTTTTTGATAAAATACACTTAATAATATAAAAATAAAGGTTCCCCTATAATAAGCTGACTGGGTATTTCACCCTGTTAAATTATCGCCCAATCGCGATAGTATTTAATAGGGTAAACCTGTGTTAGCTCTCTGCCTGCCGGTTTATCTACCGATAGGTAGGTAAGCAGGCTCGGCTTCCGCCAAAGGCGGACACAGCGGAAATATATGAATATATTCCTCTCGCCTTATGTCGCTAAATAATAATTAATATTTAACAAGATGGGTAAAATAATCGGTGGTTTCATAATTACTGCTCTAGGATTCTTGATGATTTGGAAAACTTCTTGGATTGTAAAAAATTTTGGTACAAATGCCTGGGCCGAAGCTAAACTTGGGTCATCTGGCGGAACTAGAATAATGTATAAATTAATAGGACTAATTATAATGTTTCTAGGAATGCTAATGATTACTGGTTTGAGTAATAGATTTTTAATAGCAACGGTTGGAAAAGTATTTGTGAGGTAAATTGATTAATCTGGAAAGCTATTCCAAAAAATCACAAAAAGTATTATAATTAAATATATCTGAAGAGAATAAAAAAGAAAGAAATACAAAAACAAAAATCCCTCTCCTTGTCGTGTAGGGATTTTTTAATTAACATATTCAAAAAAGTGTACAAACTGTCCATAAAAAACTTGACAACTTACAATATATTTCTTAAGTTAATATATGGAGAACAAAAACAAAAATAGAAGCCAAAATAAAAAGCTTGTCGCTTAATGGAGGGTTTCTATTCTTTTTTTTTCAAACATATTCAAATATAAATAACAATAATTTACATAAATAAAATTTATAAAATTAACCAAAAAATATGACTAAAAAAATCTCAAAGGGACTATATTTAGTAATAGTTCTTAGTATTCTAGTTTGGGGGACTGGGCTAATTAATATTGTAGAAGCAAAACCTGGTCAAGGAAATCAAGGTAACCAAGGGAATCAAGGTAACCATGGTCAAGAAAAAATTACTATTTGTCATTTTCCTCCTGGAAATCCTGACAATGTCCACGCTATAACAATAGCTTTTCCTGCTTGGGCAGCTCATTTAGCTCATTATGATACTGATTTTAGATGTGACGAAAATTATCCTAATGAATGTGAAGAGGATGGTTATGCTGGACTTATATCTTGTGATGACTGTGTATCATGTGAAACAACAGAATATTGTGGTGATGGAATGCAAAATGGTGATGAAGAATGTGATGATGGACCAGAAGGATCAGACACTTGTACTCCAGAATGTACTATTATAGAAAATCCTTATTCTAATTATTGTGGTGATGGAGAAATAAATCAAGACTGGGAAGAATGTGATGGTGATGGAGAATGTACTTCAATGTGTTTATTACCAGATCCAGAAGAATGTAGTGATTTAGTTTTAGCTAAAATAAATATTGATGAGGTAAATAATTTTACTGGTAATGGAGATATGACTTCTGATATTTATCTCGGTTCTGATTCTTATGTTATACCAAGTGGAGCTTGGTTTGCTCTTTATTGGAACGGTTCTTATATTGATGATAATGATATTAAAGATTATGAAGATGTTCCTGGTTTAGCTGTGGAAAGATTGGAAGGTAGTGTTCGAGTAGTATTATATGGTACTCAATTAAGCACAGACAAAGAACATATCCATGGTGATATTGAATTCTATAATGCTAATGTTTCCGGTCAAAGAAATGACCCTTCAAATGATAATCCTGGAAATAATACTTTAGAAAAAGGCTTTGATAATACTGGTACAGAAGGATATGACCCTAATAATGATGAGGTCTGGGAAGCTGATGGTAAATCTTATTTCTGGTTAACAACAACTACCGCTGATGATGGATATTATACTGATTGGCAAATTATTGAAGATTGTAGCACTGGTATTTGTGGTGTTAAGTTTTTTGATGTTGATCAAGACGGAACTAACAATAATGATGACTATAATATAGAAGGTTGGATGATAAGTTTATGGCCTAAAACAGAATGTACTGATGGAGATGAATGGGCTGATGAAGTTGTAAAATATACTCCTGGTCCTAATGTAAGTACAAAACGTGATGATCCATTGAAAGCTCTAGGTATTGCGGAAAATAACGATACTATGAATTTTGTTTCTCTGGGTATTGCTGGAGAATTAATATTAAAATTTGATAACTTTATTGAAAATGGAGATGGAGATGATATTCAGGTAATAGAAACTAGTTGGGGTAATCCTAGTTGTGCTGCTTATCCAGAATATGTCCATGTTTATGCTTCTCAAGACGGAGTAACTTGGACAGACTTAGGTGATGCTCAATGCCAATATGGTGATCCTAGTTTTGACTTAGGTTCTTTAGCTTGGGCTCAATATGTAAAATTAGTTGATGAAACAGATTCCGCTAACTTTGGTGGTGGTGGAGATGGTTTTGATGTTGATGGTGTAAAAGCTCTCCATTGTTTAACTACTGATGAAACAGCTGAATTAACAACCTTGACCACTGAAGATGGATATTGTTTTGAAGATTTAGAACCTGCTTATTACTATATTTGTGAAGAAACTAGAGAAGGTTGGTTTAATACTACTCCTATCTGCCATCAAATATTGGTTGAAGAAGAACATGATTATTTAATAGACTTTGGAAATTATGAAGAAGAAATTTTAGATCCTTATTGTGGTGATGGAATAGTAAACCAAGAATGGGAAGAATGTGATGGTGATGTTGACTGTACCTCTATGTGTTTAGATCCAGAACAAAATCATGGTGACTTAGTCTTAGCTAGAGTAAATACTGATTATTTTGATAATTTCAATACTATTGGAGACATGAGTGATGATACCTACTTAGGCTCTGATTCTTATGTTATTCCAAATGGAACTTGGTTCGCTGTTTATCATAATAGTTCTCATATTACCGACCCTGACATAGCTGCTTATGAAGATGTTCCTGGTTTAGCTGTCCAAAGAGTAGCTGGCAAAGTCCGGGCAGTAATATATGGTTCTTGGCCAAGTAGCTCTATTAAAGAACATGTTCATGGTAGTATTGAATTTTATAATGCTACTGTCTTAACCCCTACTAACGATCCTGCTAATGCTCTAGAAAATGGATTTAATGGTACTTATGATCCTATAAACTATAGTCCCGTTGATGATGAAGCTTGGTTAGAAACTGCAAATCCTAACCATTCCTATTTTTGGATGACAACTACTACTGGTGATGATGGTTTTTATGCTAATTGGAACTAATAAAAATAAATAATTTACATATAAATTTAAAAAAACAAACTAAAAAAATATGCGTAAAAAAACTCTAAAAGGATTATCTTTAGCAGTAATTCTTGGTATTCTAGTTGGAGGGGCTATATTAATTGATTTGAGTACGAATACTGTAGAAGCAATCGTAGGTCCAGTTTGTGAAGAAGGTGAAGTTGTTATAATTGAAGGTTATATGGATCTTGTAAATATTGGCGATACTTCCTCTGAAACTGACCATAATTTAAATGCTTGGAGTGATGCTTGGGTAAATCCAGGTTGGGGAGGTAATTATGGTGGTGGTTCAAGTGATGGATCATTTCGTTTACTAATGGGTCCTGGCGATGGTTGTGGTGAAGGTTATGAAGATGCTACCTTAGATTTTGATGCTGGCGAAAATTATGTTAATAAAATTACTTTTGAACATCTAGACGGTTC
>JAUVAE010000052.1 GCA_030591905.1 Candidatus Komeilibacteria bacterium | reverse complement strand
AGTTTGCAAAGTGTTCCACGTGGAACAATTTGATCACTTTTAGGCTTGTTTAAGCCCTTTTGTCCCAATAGTTCAACAGGATAGAATAGGAGCCTCCTAAGCTCTAGATCCAGGTTCAAGTCCTGGTTGGGACACCATATATATAAAATATTAAAATTGTTCCCCACCTACTGGCAGGCAGGCACGTAGGAACAATTTGTTTATAGTTTTACTCGGTAATGGGTATAACTGGGGATAATTCTGGGGATAAAAAAGATGAGAAGTGTAATTTTTGGGTAATTTTATCAAAAAATGGAGTCTTTTTAGTAATTTTAGCCTAAAAAAGCATTTTTTATAGTAATATTAGTTATTTTTAGCTTATTTTTACCAATATTTTGATAATTTTAAGAAAAATTGTCAATTTATCAACAGTTTGTGTATAAGTCTGTGGACAAAGTAGAGAAAAAGTGTGTTTTTATTATAAATAAGTATATTTTTATGGGAAAAACAGTATTTTCAATAATAATTCCTACCTATAATAGGTGTCACTTACTGTGGCGGGCTATTAATTCGGTTTTATCTCAAACATATCCTTTTTTTGAATTATTAATAATAGATGACTCCTCTACTGATAAAACAGAAGAATTAATGAGTATTTTTACTGATCCTCGTATAAAGTACTTTAAATTAAAGCAAAATAAAGGAGCTTCTCATGCCCGTAATTATGGATTGAAAAAAGCTAAAGGGCAGTATATTGCTTATTTGGATAGTGATAATAGATGGTATGAAGATTTTTTAGAATCTTATTTAAAAGCGTTTAAAGATTTTCCAGAAAAAGTAGTAATTTTTGCTAAGAAAAATTATCGTTTAAAAATAATTGAAAAAAATGGAAAAGAAAAAGTTCTCAGAGATGAAATTACTAATCATGGAAAATATTTTGACTTAAAAAGACTTTGGCAGAGAAAAATTTTAATTGATACTAATACTTTGGTTCATAGAAAAGAGATTATTAAAAAAGTTGGAAATTGGGATGAGAAAATGGATTTTTGGGAAGACTGGGAATTCACTTTAAGAATTTCTCAGAAATATCCCGAGGGTTTTCTTTATCTTAATCGTTCCTTAATTGATTATGAGCAAAAAATAGATTTTTCAAATCCTCAAAAAGTTATTAGAAATTGGAATAAGAATGAAAAATATATTTTTAAGAAACATCAAAAATATCCATTGATAAAATTTCAAGATTGGTATCCTCCTCAAAAACATAGATCAACAGTGTCTATCGTTAAGTTTTTAATGGATAAGAAAAAAGGATAACGGGTATATATTCATAATATAATTAAAGATATTTTTTGATTTTCAATTCTCTTTAATAATGGTAAACTTAAATAGTAAAAAGTATAAAAATAAAAATAAGTTTTATGGAGATAAATAAATTATTAACAATTTCTGTTGAAAAAAAAGCTTCTGATTTACATTTAGTCGTCGGACATCGTCCTATTTTAAGAGTGAACACTGTTATTAAACATTTGGAAGAATTTCCAGTACTTATTGCTTCAGAGGCTAAGAGAATGATTGAGAGTATTTTAACAGCCCATCAAAAAAAGAAATTTCAAGAAGAGAAAGAGCTAGATCTTTCTTATGAAATTAATAATATAGGAAGATTCAGAGTTAATTTGTTTTGGGAAAAAGATAATGTTGGTTTAGTGGCCCGAGTTATCAGTAAAGATATCCCAAGCTTAGAACAACTTGGTTTAGGAGAGACTACCCAAAGATTAATAAAAGAGAAGCAGGGTTTAATATTAGTAACTGGTCCGACAGGATGTGGTAAATCAACTAGTTTAGCAGCAATGATTAATCATATTAACGAAACTAGAGAAGTTTCAATTATTACTTTGGAAGATCCTATTGAGTATTTATTTCCAAAAAGTAAGAGTGTGGTTGTGCAAAGACAATTAGGTTCAGATATGGTTACTTTCGCTGCTGGATTGAAACATGTTTTACGGCAAGATCCAGATGTAATCATGGTTGGCGAGATGAGAGATTTGGAAACTATAGCTTTAACTTTGACGCTAGCAGAGACAGGACATTTAGTATTAGCAACTTTGCATACTCCTAATGCTTCTCAAGTTATTGATAGAATAGTTGATGTATTTCCACCTTATCAACAAGAGCAGGTTAGACTCCAATTTTCTATGGTTTTAAAGGCAGTCATTGCTCAACAGCTTTTACCTAAAAAAGGTGGAGGATTGATAGCAGCTAGAGAAATATTAATTAATACACCAGCAGTTTCTAATATTATTAGAGAAAATAAAATACCTCAAATAAAAACTGTTATGCAGACCAGTGCCGAGCATGGAATGATTACCATGAATCAATCAATAAAATTAATGTATGATCAGGAATTAATAGACGAGAAAGTAGCTCAATCTTTTTTAGTAAGTGAAGTTTTTGAATAAATTATGAAAAAAATTAGTATAATAATTTTAGCAGCCGGTAAAGGAACTAGGATGAATCACTACCAGCCTAAAGTTTTAACTCAACTGAATGGAGAGTCTTTAATTGAGAATTTATTGAAGACTGTAAACAAAACTGAATGTTCTGATTCAGTTTCTGTTGTTGTTGGTTATGAAGGTCAAAGCGTTATAGATAAATTATCCGCTTCGGCTCGATTGCCGAATCGAGATGAGGGAGGTAAATATAATTTTGTTTGGCAAAAAGAACAATTAGGAACTGGACATGCCGTTCAACAATGTGAGGATAGTTTAAAAAATAAATATAATAGTCATTTGATTTTATACGGAGACGTACCTTTTATTTCTTTTGATACGATTCAAGATATCATTAAGATGCATCAAGACAAAAATTCTATTTTGACGATGGTCACCCTAAAATTACCAGATTTTGAAGGAATACATAGTATTTATTCACATTTTGGCAGGATTATAAGAGAGGAGAATGAAATTGCAAAAATTGTTGAATTTAAAGATGCTAGTGAGGAAGAAAAAAAAGTTACTGAGCTTAATCCAGCAATTTATTGCATTAAGGATGAATGGCTTTGGCAGAATTTAGATAAAATTAAAAGTAATAATAATCAAAAAGAATATTATCTAACTGATTTAGTTAATTTAGCTCATGAACAAAATATAAAGATTAATTCTTTTGTTATTGATGATGGTTTTGAGTTGATGGGAATTAATACTAAAGAAGATTTAGAGCTAGCTAGAAAATTGTATTCAAAAAATATAAAATAATTCGTTTAAGTATTTAAAAATCCCTTTTAAGAAGGGATTTTTTATTTTGATTTATTTTTTAATCTTAAAAATATTTTTAAAATAATACCAACGTTCGATAACATGAAATACACAAATAACAAACATGGCTATACCAACTTCAACGTGCCAAAATAGAGAATTAAATCGAGAGGGAGTTGTGATATTAAAATTAATTTTGATTATTAATAAAATACCTAAAATTCCAGAGATAAGGAAAGTAATTAATAATAGTATGTTCCAGATTTTTTTATGAGTAATAATGTTTATTATTTTTTTTTTCAATAATATACGACTAATGGCGTATAAAATGATTAAAAATAGGGAAATTGGCACGAGATGATAAGTCATTTTTTTATTGTTATTTGTTAATTCTAATTCTATTATTTTTTCTTCTGTTTTTATTACCCTGGCAATTCTATTTTCTGGTGCCAGTTGAGAAAGGTCGCATATTTGATCATTATCAGTATCGATGTATCTGCTACATTTTCCTGGATGAGGATCATCTACTTCTCCATAAGGACAATCATCCCAAGCTAGACTCACTGCAGGAAGTAAAAGGAGTAATAAAAAGATGAATATGTATTTTCTCATATTAATTTTGGTAATATTTTTTATACAAGAATAAAAATAACATAATTGTTAATCCTCCAGAGAATAAAACATCTGATGCATAATGAGCCCCGATAATTACCCTACTGATTGGAACTAAAAGTCCCCAAATAATAACAATAGTTATTACTGTTATTTTTTTCCATTTTTTTTGATTTAGAACTAATAAAATCAGAGCTAATGTTATTAAAGCAAACATAGTATGTCCAGATGGAAAGGAATGTCCGCCAGTATTGCCTTGAGGCGAGTACCAAGGCGTAAAATTTGAATATCCTATTGCTAAATCTTGGAATCTTATTCTTCCCCAATATGTTTTAAGAATTTGGACAATAATAAAAGATACTGAAAGTAGTGTAGCACCAATTTTAGCTATACTTATGTTTTTTATTGAGAATGTTTTTATTTTTGTTTGAAATATCCACATTCCTAAAACTGTTAGCATCCCAGCAGATAAAAGAGGAATATATCCAAGATGAGATAGAAAATCTAGAGGTAGATTTAATATTCTTAATAAAATAGCGATGAAATAAAGTGATAGTATAGTTGTTAGAATCCAAATAATCAAAAGAAATAAATATTTTAAAATTTTATTTGAGGTTTTGATATTAACACTAAGAATAAAGAAAGAAATCAATCCAACAAATAAACCTGGTAATTCTCCAAAATTAGCAAAGAATTTTCCAAAAATTGAATTTTGATTAACAACAGCTTTTGAAATATTTAGATCATAAAAGGCAAAAAGAATTGCTAGTGATGCCCAGACAATTCCAATTATAATTATTAATTTATTTGTAATTGATTGATTCCAATATTTTTTTATTTGCATATTTTTCTGAAATTATATATAGAAGTATCTTTTATATTATACTTTTTAATTTTTATCTAAACAAGCCAAAACCCTTGACTTAAAGTCTTTTTTCGGTTAGTATTTTATCTAGCGACGTAGTGTGAGAGAAATATCAAAGCGTGGCTTTTATATTTCCGAACCGAGGAGCTAGTATTGGGTTTATTTTCCATGATTTGTTTAGAAACTTTGGTAAATATATTAAGTTTATAAATATTTATAAACTTTTTAGTAAACCCATATAAACTTGTAACAAATTTAAATTTAATTTTATGAAAAAAGAAGATAAGAATCAGATTAAAACTGATGAGAAAACTGATGATATTGTAGATATTCAACCAGGTGATATTGTCAGAGTTCATGAAACAATCAAAGAAAAGAATTCTAAAGGTGAAGAAAAACAGAGAATTCAAGTTTTTGAGGGAATTGTTTTGGCTCATAAACATGGTAATGAAATCGGAGCTACTATTACTGTTAGAAAAGAATCCGGTGGTATTGGTGTTGAAAAAATATTTCCTTTGAAGTCTCCGTTGATAAGTAAAATTGAAGTAAAAGGAAAAATAAAGTCTAGAAAAGCAAAACTTTATTACCTTAGAAATTATAAAAAGAGACTTAGAAAAGTAATTAAAAAATAATTTTTATTT
>JAUVAE010000080.1 GCA_030591905.1 Candidatus Komeilibacteria bacterium | reverse complement strand
TGCCACTTTTCATTAATCTGACCCAATTTCCTCAAGGCAGCTTCTAAAACCTGCCAATCAGAAATATCTTCAATCTTTCTTTGAAAAGAATGGTCCTCTATTGCCGAGGATTCAGCATATTCTAATGGTAATTCTTTATTCTTTTTATAAAAATCAGCTATTAAATTACGAGCAATTTGATAAATAAAGGCCTGAAAATTCCTCACATCATTATTGTGCTTATTCATATACTCCCAAGATTTTAAAAATACATCACTAGATAAGTCCTCGGCCCTCTCTTTAGTAGGAACCTTAAAATAGATATATCTATAAATCTGCTTAGAATACATATCATAAAGCTCAGCAAAGGCATCTGTTTGCCCCGCTTTTATCTTGAAAAGTATTATTCTTTCTCTCTTTCTTTTATTCATCACCTAAAATAATTTTTATTAACTGGATTTATTAAACGCTTTAATTATAACTTTAATCTCCATTTCCTCTCCTTTTCTAATTAAAACTAACTTAATCTCATCACCAATTTTATAATCTAATAAAATTTCATTCAAAGATCTAACTTCATTGACTTCATCATTTTCAACTTTGATAATAATATCCTCTCTTTTAAATAAACTTTTCTGATCAATAACATTATAAACAAAAGCTCCTCTATTTGGTAAATTATTAGCTAATACAACTTCACTTAGATCAATATAAGTAATACCTAGTGTAGGATAAATAATTTCATTATCTCCGCTAAATAATTTAGTCAATGAATACCTTATATATTTACTTGGTAATAAGTAGCTTTGATTATCTAAATCAATAGAAAAACCTATAAACTGAGATTTATCATTTACTAATGGTAAATTTCCATCAACATAAGTATTTAATAAACCATAAATAATATCACCTGGCTCATATACTAAATCTATCTTATTTTTAATAAAACGAGTATGTAAATTTCTAATTGAATCTGGTAATATCTCGTGTTGATAATTATATAAATTTGGTTTTATTCCATAAATCACTTCTCCTATCTCCAAATTATTAGAATCAGCAATGGCAATAGGATTTAAACCGGTTTTATCTATTTTCAAATAATTAATACCTAAAACAGAATCATTAACTATTTTCTCAACCTGAATAACTTCATTGGCGCTACCAATAATGACTAAATCATCAGTACCTTTAATTACGGTGTTAGTGACTAACCAACCATCATTAGTTATTACCACAGCATAAGCTATAAAATCTTGATTAAAATAAACCTGATTTAATATGTCTCCACTGATTGAAGCCTTTTGTTTAGCAACTAGAAGAATTTGCTTATTCAAATTATAAGCCATTGACTCTGTTAAAGGTTTCGAATCTTTTAGAGATTCAACTAAATTAAATCTTTTATCTTCTAAAAGGCTTTCTATTTTTAACATCATGTCCTGCCATTGATCATTATACACTTTAGTAGAAATAAAAAATCCAGCTGACAATGATATTGCTAGGATAACAATTAAATTTAATATAAATGGTAATTTTTTCATAAATTTTGACTATTTTTAAACTATTATAGAAAACTCTATAAACACTAATATGTTTATAGACTGAACTTTATCTTACACTAATTAAATAAAAAAGAAAGAGTAAAACAATAAAAAATATCAATTTACGCTTTTTACTCCAAATAAATTCATCTTTAATTTTATCCACAAAAAAATCAGTCAATAAATAATACCATATCCATAATATAAACGCGCTAGAATAAAAATTTAAAGCCAAAAATGAGGTTATTATGTACATTTCTATCAAAATGAGACTGAGTACAAATATATACAAAATACTCCTCCTAAAGTCTATTTTTTGCCAATAAAAACGAATTGTAGTTAAGGCGATGATGGAAAACAATAGTACCAAAGAAGCTGATAATATACTCATCCTAAAAAGCACTAAAGAATAGAATAAAAAATAAATTATTGACCAAAAACAAACTAAATCAATATAAATAACCAATGGTTGTGAGATATCTTTATTAGTATATACTTTTTTAAAAACACTATCTAAAACAACTATTAAATATATGAATACTAATGAAGCCACAATATATTTTATAAGTATAGAATTGATGACAATAAAAAACGACCAAGTAAATAATAAAAATGTTAAAACTATTAAAAAATATTTTATCAACAAACGATAACTAACAAATCTATTTTTTATACTCCAAAAATAAAATAAAAGTAAAAAAATAGAAAAAATAATAAAATACAAAATTCTTCCTGGAAAATAACAAGTAATCAATAGTAAAGCACTTAATAAAAAACTGACTAAAAAACCTAATAATCTTTTATAAATAATCATAATTATAAATCTTTTATTCTATATTTACTATAACTTTATTTAGACTATTGGCTAGCCAGTTATTATTATCTGCAATATCTTGGAGTTTTTCTTTAGTAATATTAATATTTCCTTCATAAAGAACATGATTTAAAGCTAAAACAAGTTGCAAATGTAATTCTTGAAAACCACTAGGAACAGCAATCTCTATGATCTGTTCTTGTAAATATTGATAATCACCATCAAAAGCATTAATAACTCTTATTAAATCATTTTCATAATTCTCAACTAGCTCATCATAATCAACAATTACTTTTTCGCTCTGAATCTCATCGGGCTTATCTTGTTTTCTTCCTACTAATTCTTTATCTAAATTTCTAGAATAAATAAATCCAGTTACTAAAACCAAGCCTAATAACATAGCAACTATCACTATTTTTAATAATAATGAAAAACCCTTATCTTCATTCATCCTATTAGATATTATTAATTATATTTAACTATTATTCCTATTATTCTTATTACTAAAACTTTCAAAAGCTCTCAAAATTTCTAAAGGCATAGCAAATATAACTGTATTAGACTGGTCTGATGATAAATCGTTAATTGATTGCAAAGTTCTAAGATGTAAAGCTCCCGGTGAACTAGCTAAAATATGAGCTGCTTTAGCCATATCATCAGCAGCAGCAACTTCGCCCTCAGCTTTAATAATAACTGCTCTTCTTTCTCTTTCAGCTTCAGCTTGCTTAGCAATAGTTCTCTGCATATTTTCTGGTAAAATTACATCTTTTAAATCAACACTATCAACTTTAATCCCCCAGGGATCAGTAGCTACATCTACAATACCTTGAATCTTACCTGAAATTTTATCCCTTTCTTGCAATAAAGTATCTAAATCAACTTCACCAACAATGTTTCTCATAGTGGTTTGAGCTAATTGAGAAATGGCATAATAAAAATTCTCCACCTCAATAACAGCTTTTTCAGCATTAGAAACTTTATAATAAATCACAGCATTAACTTTGACCGTTACATTATCTCTAGTAATACACTCTTGATCAGGAACATCAACTGCTTTAATTCTGATATCGACCTTGGTCATTGATTGAAATATGGGAAAAATTATTCTCCATCCAGGATTAAGAACGCTAGTAAATCTACCCATAGTAAATTTAACTCCTCTTTGATATTGATTAATCTGTCGAAGAGAGATTAAAACAATAAATACAATAATTCCTAAAGCAAGATACATATATTTATAATTAATTATTAAATTATATTAAGATTAATAAAAAGAAAATTGTAAAAAATACAAATAAGGTTGCTATAGTCATCAATAAAACTAACAATGCAGTGGAAATCATTTTCTTTTTAAAAAGTAAATATAAAGGCATTCCGAAGACGATAAAAAAAGTAAATATTATGGCGATAGCTGAGTAAAAGGTAGTAAAAATCAAAAGACCCTCTGGATTATTAATAAATAAATTATCTAAATTAATTAAAGTAAATGCTGAGAATAAAATTAATAATGCCTCTACTATTCCAGCTAATATTCCCCATTTATAAACGAAAAAATGACTATATTTCTTCTTTTTTAAAAAGTCAAAAATCATAAAATTTTTATTAAAAATTAAAAATTTAATTTAACTTGTGAAAGTCTCCCTTTCCATCTCAATCTCTT
>JAUVAE010000075.1 GCA_030591905.1 Candidatus Komeilibacteria bacterium | reverse complement strand
TCCTTTAGCCTGATGAACAGTAGTTAAAATTACCTTTTTACTTTTATCTTCCTTATTTTTTAAACTGAAACTTTCTTGCAATGCCACTTCTGCTAAAAATAATTCTAAATCTTCATAACTAGATGTAAAAAAAGCTAATTGATTTAAATCATCTTTTCGCTGACGATAATCTGTATACTCAGCCATTACATAAGGAGTATAAAAATCAATTATTAATCTTAATAATTTTTCAGGCTTATCTTCTCTATGTTTTTCTAAAACTTTTAAAACTTCAAAAAATTGATCCCAAGAAACTTTAGCTTTACCAGAAATATTAATATTTAATGCTAATAAATCTTCCAAATTTCTCATTTTAGAAACTTGCTGATAAATCTTCTTCACAGTAGCAATTCCAATTCCCTCATAAAGCTTTAAAACTCTAGACCAAGCAATTTCATCTTTAATATTGTTCAAGATTCTTAAATAAGCAATTACATCTTTAATATGGGCCCTCTCAAAAAATCTAAACCCACCTCTCATTTCATAATTAATACCCCTCCTATTTAATTCCATTTCTAATAATTGAGAATGGTTAGCTGCTCTAAATAAAACAGCAATTTCCTGATGTTCCATTCCGTCTTCAATTAATTCCTCAATCTTATCTGCTACAAAATAAGCCTCTTCTCGAGTACTTTTAGTAGCAATTAAAACTGGTTTAATAAAACCGCCTTTACTAGCTCTAAGATTTTTAAAAAACTGATTTTGATTTTCTTTAATAACACTATTAGCTAAACTAACTATTTCCGAACTAGAACGATAATTAGTTTCTAATTTATGCATCTGACATTTATTAAAAAGTTTTGGAAATTCTAAAATATTCTTTATATCTGCTGCTCGAAAAGAATAAATGCTTTGAGCATCATCACCAACTACAATTATATTTTGATGTTTTTTGGCTAAATTATATACAATTTCTGCTTGAATAGAATTAGTATCCTGATATTCATCTACTAAAATATATTGCCACTTCTCTGAAAACTTTTTCATAATGTCTGAATCTAAAGTTAGTTTTTTCCAATAAAATAATAAATCGTCAAAATCTAAAAATTTGTTCTTCTTTTTTTTCTTAGCATATTCTTTATCAATTGCTTCAAAAGCGCTCAATAAAGATTTCCATTCAGGGAATTTAATACCTACGCTCTCTTTTAAATTAATATCTGAATTAACTGCAAAACTAATTGCTTCTCTTAATAAATTTGGCGAAGGCTTATGTTTTATTTCCATATTTTTAAAATATTCCTTACTAATTTCTTTAATTAAGGTCTTACTATCTTCAGCGTCTAAAATTGTAAAATCATTTGCTATGCCAACTTTTTTTCCATAGATTCTTAAAAGCCGATGTGCTAAAGAATGAAAAGTTCCTCCCCATAAACTAAGTTTTTCATTTTCTGGCCATAATAATAAAGAACGAACCCTATCCATCATTTCTTTAGCAGCTTTATTAGTAAAAGTAACTAAAAGAATTTTATCTGGACTAACTCCTTGAGACAATAACCAAGCCACCCTATAAACTAAAGTTCTGGTCTTGCCAGAACCAGCACCAGCTAAAACTAAATGCGGACCATTACCAGCACTAACTACTTTATATTGCTCTTGATTGAGTTCTTTTTGAAAATCTATCTTTTGCATTTATATGATAATTTAAAATTGAAACGTGAAGATATTATATCATACATTTGGTAAAAATAATTTTGAGAATTAAAACCAAATTTGTTATACTAGACCTATAAGCTAAAAATTATAAATTAACTTTATGAAGCAGTATAATTTAATAGAATTAAGAAAAGAATTATTAAGGATTCCTTCTTTAACTGACAAAGAACGAAGTATTGTTTTTAATGAATTAAAAAAATATTCCGGTGGTGGCGGAATATCTTATCTGGAACTTTATAATATAATAATAAAATTACGAAGAGAATATAAAATTTCGGAGATTGATGAAAAATATTTAAAAAGACTTCTAGCTTACTTGAAATAGCCTTAATTGACTTTTTAAAGCATCTATAGTATAAATAAGTATTAATTTATATTAAAGCTTTCCGCTTTTAAAAAAGCGGTTTTAATTTTAAAATTTTATGGAAATAAGAAATATTGCTATTATTGCTCATGTTGATCATGGAAAAACAGCTTTGACTGATGCCTTGATGCAACAAACAGGAATGTCAGAAGCTGGAGATAGTATGGACAGTGATACCTTAGAAAAAGAAAGAGGTATTACAATCTATTCTAAAAACACTTCTGTTTATTATAAAGATACTAAAATTAATATCGTAGACACTCCGGGTCATGCTGATTTTGGTTCTGAAGTAGAACGAGTTTTACGATCTATTGATTCTGTTCTTTTAATTGTAGATGCTCAAGAAGGGCCAATGCCTCAAACTAAATTTGTTTTAAAAAAATCTTTAGAGCTAGGTTTAAGACCAATTGTGGTTCTTAATAAAATTGATAAAAAAGCTGCTCGACCAAATATCGTAGAAGAATTGGTCTTTGAACTTTTCTTTGATTTAGGAGCTAGTGATGAACAGCTTGATTTCACTACCCTCTATGCAATTGCTCGAGAGGGTATTGCTAAAAATAAATTAGATGATAATTCTCAAGACCTGACTCCTCTCTTAGATACGATTTTAAAAGAAGTTGCTGTAGCATCCCATCAAGAAGTTCAAAGTAAACCCCTACGGATGCAAACTTTTAACTTAGCTTATGATAATTTCTTAGGACGATTAGCTATTGGTAGAATTTATGAGGGGGAAATAAGAAATGCCTCTCAAATAATTATTAAAACTGCCGATGGAGAAACTCGGAAAGGCAAAATTACAAAATTATTTACTTTTGAAGGATTAAAAAGAAAAGAAGTAGAAATGGCGGGTGCTGGAGACATTGTCATGATTGCCGGTTTACCAGATATATTTATTGGTGAAACTATTTGTGAAAATGTTGATCAAGAAGCATTACCAGCTATTAGTATCGATGAACCAACTATTTCTTTAAACCTTTTAATTAATAATTCTCCTTTTTCTGGACAAGATGGTAAATTTGTTACCAATCGCCAGCTCAAAGAAAGATTAGAAAAAGAATTAGAAGTTAATGTTGGTTTAAAAATTGATTTTTCAGCAATTGATCATTATAAAATATACGGCCGAGGAGAAATGCATATCGCAATCTTATTAGAAAATATGAGACGAGAAGGTTATGAAATGCAAATCTCTCAACCTCATGTAATCTTAAAAGAAGAAAAAGATAAAAAACTAGAACCATTTGAAGAAGTTACTATTACTGTTCCTTCTGAAATGTCGGGAACTGTTATCCAAAAACTTTCTACTCGCAAAGGTAATATGATTAATATGTCTCCCGAGCATAATAATGTCAAAATTATTTTTGAAATTCCAACAAGAGGTTTATTAGGTTATCGAAATGAATTTGTAGTTGATACTCGGGGCGAAGGAATTATTTATACTCGAGTCATTGGCTTTAAACCTTTTGTAGGAAATATTGAAAAAACCAGTATGGGCTCCATGATTTCCATGGCTACTGGCAAGGCTCTTGGTTTTTCCTTGTTTAATTTACAAAACCGAGGCGCTTTATACATTGGTGCTAATACAGAAGTATATGAAGGTATGGTTATTGGTAATGCTGCCAAAGGAAACGATTTAATTGTAAATCCCATCAAAGGCAAACAATTAAGTAATATGCGATCCTCTGGAGCTGATGAAGCTATTAATTTAACTCCACCAATAGTATTGACTTTAGAAACTGGAATGAGCATCATGAATGGAGACGAATATTTAGAAATTACTCCTCATAATATTCGTTTGAGAAAACAAAATTTAAATGAAAGCGACCGAATTAAAGCTGGACGGAAAAAAAGCTAAAAATATTTTAAAAGCTAAAAAAATAGACTTGAATTTCTTCAAGTCTATTTTTAGATTATCATTTTTATCGTAGGCTTATTATAAACTATCACCAGTATTTTGACCTCTAGTAACAGAACCATTCATTCTTTTACCAGCTCCTCTTTCTCCTGTTTCGCTTCTCATGCCACGATTCTTACTACCTTGGCCTAATCCTAATTCAGCTCGAATCTCATTTGCTGCTTCAATGTCACCATTCTTAGCTAATTCACGAGC
>JAUVAE010000062.1 GCA_030591905.1 Candidatus Komeilibacteria bacterium | reverse complement strand
TAGATAAATATATGAAAATTGCAGTAATAAAAACTGGTGGAAAACAATATAAAGTCACTAAAGGTGATAAGCTTAAGGTTGAGAAATTGGCTACCGAAGAAGGAAAAACTATTAAATTAGATGTTCTTTTAGTTGCTGATGGAGATAAAGTTGAAGTTGGAACTCCTCAATTAAAAGACAAAGTTGAAGCTAAAGTTATTCGACAATTTAGAGATAAAAAAATTAGAGTTGTTAAATACAAGAATAAGATTAGATATTGTAAAGTTTATGGTCATCGACAACATTTAACTGAATTAGAGATTACTAAAGTATAATATTTCTACATAAAGATATAAAAAAGCCTCGTTATTAGCGAGGTTTTTTGATTTTAAACCTCTATCCCTGTCTCCCTTTCTCCTAGTCAGGAGAAAGGGACTATATACTTGTCTAATTCTCTTGTCCTTCTCCTGACTAGGAGAGGGATGTCCGAAGGACAGGGAGAGGTGAATTTAAGGGATTTTTTGATTGTCAATATTAGTATTGACATTTAGTAATAAATATGCTATAGTTATATATTAAATAATTTAATTAATAAAGGAGGCGAAATGATGGATATTAAGACAGAGATGAACAAGGATAAAAAGTTTTTTAGGAATTGTTATATCATTCTTGCATGCATGTTTTTATTTGTAGTAATAATGATTACAATGTGAGTGGATAAAGATAATAATAATCTTGTTTATTTCTCAGACCATGGGATCACGATAAAATATTAAGAAAAAAGTAAAATCCCGATCGTTCGTAATCTGATCGGGATTTTTTATTTGTTAATATTTAAGTTGTTGAATTTACTTTTTACCCCCTTTGTCGCATCCGCGACTTCTCCCTCTTCCTCCCCTTGATAGGGGATGTCCGAAGGACAGGGAGAGGTGAATTTAGAGTTTATATATTATTTCGTCTAATGTTTCGTTTATAGATAAATCAGTGTTATCAATTTCATATCCTTCTTTTATTTTAGTAGTTATCATATGAACATATTTAGCTGAATCTTTACCATATACTTTCTCTCTTTGAGAATCTCTGGCAATACATTTTTCAAGACTACTTATTAAAGAGAAAAATACTATATTATTTTTAAACTTCTTCTTTAAGTCATCTATTTGTTCCTGATAATAAAAACATCCATCAATGATGAATGAGTTTTTGCTGTTACTTACTGTTTTTAAAATGATTTCATTTGCTTTAAGAAAATTTTCAACTGGAATTCCATCTTTTTCTTCTAAATTATTATTTTTCATAATTTCATCTAATGAAATATATTCAGCGTTAATTTTCTCTGCTAGTAACTTAGCAATGGTTGTTTTTCCAACAGCTAGAGGTCCTCTGATTACTATTATTTTCATGATTTTAGTCTTTAATTACATATTCCCAGCCAGCTTGCCAAGATTTAGTATGTCGCCAATCTTCATCAATAGCTTGTTCCCATGTTTTATTATTAAGTAGTACTTCTAATACTAGTTGAGGAGCTTTATGAGCGATAATGGCTATATGTTTATTATTATAGTTATCTTTTAGAAAATCTAAAAAATCTTTTATTCTTTTCTCTACATCTTTTAAACTTTCGCCATTAGGAAAGGGGAGACTAATGTGTTTTTTGTAATTTACATTTTTTTCATCAGCTTGATTAAAATCACCGTAATTACATTCTCGTAACCTTTGATCTTGGATAATTTTATATTGATTAGCAAAACCTAATTTAGCAGAATCTAAAGCTCTTTTTAAATCAGAAGAAAATAGAGCATCAAATTTTTGCTCTACTATTTGTCCTAATTCTTTGGCTTGTTCAATACCGAGAGCTGACAATTCTCCATCTGCCCAGCCAGTGCAAAGATTTTTTTCATTATCAGTAGTAGTCCCGTGAACAAAGTAAGTTATTTTAATCATATTTATTTTTTATTTTTTCAAATACTAAATTATAGTCAATTTGATCAAAATCAGTAGTATTAATTTTTAAAACCTCTCCGCCAATATTTAAGGCAGAATATTCCTCTTTTAAAAGTGTTTTTTTAAATTTATTATAATTTAAATGATCAACGTGTCCAGGATGTCTTTTGCCAGATTCAGATCTTTTTTTGAAACGTTCCAGAAGAATTTTTTCTTTAGTTTCACAGATTATTTGTAAAGTTTCGAATTTGTATTTATCTTGTAGGTTTTTAAATTTTTGATCAGCAAACTTTGGTCTAAAATTAGTTTCAACAATGAAAGAGTGGTTAGTTTGAAGGAGTAGCTCAATAGTTTTGTATAAAATTTGATAACTAGCAATTCCTAGTTTTTGAGACCACTTACGATCTTTAAAACCTAAAGAATCAAAAAGAAGTTCTTTGATATCATCTTTAATTAATAAGGGTAACTTAAATTTAGAGGATATTTTTTTGGCGAGAGTTGTTTTTCCAGTGCAAGGAGCGCCAGATATAATAATTAATTGCATATTATTTTAATCATGGTTTTTTCTTCTTTCTAATTTTTTTAACTACTTTTTTCGTTGCTGGTTTTTTCTTCTTTTTTGGCTTTACGGTAAGTTTAATGTTGTATTCTAATCTATTTTCTTTTAATTCATATTCTTCTTTATATATTCCTTTAAAAGTTTTTTGAAATTTTTTATTTTTTTTCATTTCTCTAAAGAGGGGCCAATTTCTGTAACTGGCTTTATCGACAAATTTACTAGTTTTACCAATTTTTTTCATTAATAAAAAGACTTTCTCGTTATTATCGAGAATGACTTCTTTCCCAAGTTTGAAATCATTTGAAGAAGCACTCCAGTCTTCATTATTTATTATTTTGTGTGCTTCTTTTTTATTTCCATTTAATTTCTTAGAAAGAGCTTTGTTTATGATGAGACAATTTAAAATACTTTTGTTAGTATGTTTTTTTAAAGTATTGGTAGCAAATTCTAATAGAATATCAGCAAGTGAATATGATTTTCTATTTATTAAATTATAACAGATGTTATTTAGGCTTTCATCGGCAGTGTCTAAATCATCTAATTTCAATTTTCTCCAAATAACATGGGTTAATTTTACTCCTAATTCATATAAACATTTATAAGCAGAATCTAAATACTGCGGAGGAACCTCTAGTTCATATCCAAGTTTATATTTTTTATCAAGGGGTACATTATTCTTTTTACAAACTGTTATGTACTGACTGCTAATTTCCCCCCCACAATGAGTAAATAAATTTCTTCTTTCTGTTAATTCAATAAATGTTGGCCATATAGATAATCCGTCTCGTAAAGGAATTTTAAGTTTTTCTTCAAGCCATTCAAAATGATAAGTGTGATTTTCTCTTAATATACTAGCAATTTTTTTTTCTATAATATAGTTTTTTATTTCATTTACATTTTTAAAATCAGATAATGAGGAATAGGTTATATTGCTTTCACATTCATTTAATATTTCTGGATATCTGAGCAGTACAATTTTTATTATTGAACCCATAAAGGCATCAAATTGACTAATTAGAGAAATTAATGTGCTCCTCGGAACAACTTTAAAAGAAGTCTCTGTTATATCTATTTCTCGGGTTAATTTTTCATAATAAGGAATATCCCCACATTTAATAGTTGGTTTTTTTGAGTTTCTTTTTTTTGTTTTATTTTTAAGAAAATCAACTAGTTTATTATAGTTTACTTTGTGTGATACTAAGAGTAACTTCATTGTTAGGTGTAATGAAGTTTGTAAACTATCTATATTTTTAATAAAATTTTTTAAATTTTCTTCAATGGAATTTATTTTTTTATTCATATTTTTATGTTAATTATCTTAATCCAATTTTTTCCTATTTTCTAAAGCAGAGGAGAGAGTTAGTTCGTCAGTGTATTCAATATCAGAACCCATAGGGATTCCGCGGGCGAGACGAGAAATAGTTAGGTTTGAGTTTTTTAAAATGTTTTTTAAATATGTAGTAGTAGCTTCGCCTTGGATGTTAGCATCAAAAGCTAAAATGATTTCCTTAATTTTTCCATTCTTAATCCTATTCACTAATTCTTTAATAAAAAGCTTGTCGGGAGTCAGGCCAATCATAGGATCAATTAAACCGCCTAAAATATGATAATGACCATTAAATTTTCCAGTAGATTCTATAACTTCTAAATCAGTAGTCGTAGCTACAACACAAATAGTATCTTTTTGACGATTGGAGTCACTACAAATCGGACAAGGGTTGATATCAGAGAAATTATTACATAATTGACAGACTTTCAATGTTTTAATATTAGTAAGACTATTAATAAACTCATCAATCTTAATTTTGGGTTTGGAAGCCAAAAAAAGAGCAAGACGCTCAGCTGTCTTGGGTCCAATACCAGGCAGAGTCATCAATTGCTCTATTAAATTTTTTATTATATTTGGATACATATTTTCACCCTCACCCTTAGTCCCTCTCCCTCAGGGAGGGAGAGGGAAATATATGAGATTATATTAAAATGATTTGTGTAATTTAAGAATGGGTTTAATAGGCGCCCTTCTCTGTCGAAGATGGAGAAGGGTTGGGGATGAGGTTAAAAATTGAAATTTGGCATAGCTATTTCTCCGCTTTTCATTTTTTCAGCCATCATTTTTTGAACTTTATGAGTAGCATCATCAAATAGTTCTGGAAGGATACTTTCAATTGTTGAATTTTCCATATCTTCAGGAATTTTAACAGAGAGAACTTTTTGATTACCATCCATTTTTAAAACAATACCTTT
>JAUVAE010000031.1 GCA_030591905.1 Candidatus Komeilibacteria bacterium | reverse complement strand
GTATTTAATAGGATGAGTAAGAAATTACAATTAAAGACTCTGGTTGTTCTAGGTATAATAATTGTAATTATTGTTTATTGGTATATTAATAAAGGTTTTTCATTTGGTGTTAGTAATGACTTCCAAAATTTAAAAAATTCGATAGAAATAAATATAGACGGATCATTAAATTCAGAAATTATTAAAGATTTACAAGAAAAATTTAATGATATAAAAGAACGAATAAAAGACAATCAGGAGAATGTTAAATCTAAAATAACGGAAAGAGTATTAGATCAATTAACTTCCCAGGGTAATATTATTTATGAATATGAACCATGGGGTATTAAGTTTATTTACGATAGTTTAATGATTAAAGAAGTTGATCAGGAGAATGAAAAGATTTCATTATTTTATGAAGATACCCAGGATATAGATGTGCTTATAGAGAAGTATAATTTGGAAGGTACTTTTAATGATTGGTTAAATGATAATTACGATTTACAGAATTTAGATAAGTATGAATATAATAATTTAGTTTTTTGGATGCAAGATCTTAGTGACGATGAAAATAAGTTAGAAGAATATTATATTAATATAGAAAATAATATTTTTATCATTAGTTTAAATTTATCAAATGAAAAAGAAGAGAGTTATTGGGACTCTCTAGAGAATATTGTTAAATCGTTTGCTTTAATCGAATTTACTAATTAACAAAATTAAAATTATGTCTGAAGAAAACAAAATTAATCAACAGGCTAATCCATCTCAGCCAATTGAGGATGTTTTTTCAAGTGTTGATAGTGTAGATGATAATCCTGCTCCTCCATCAGCCCAGGAGAATACTCCCCAGGCAGCAATTAAAGAAGATATTAATATTTCAGAGGCTTCTATTGGTCAGGAAGAGATAAGTACTCCAGAACAAAAGTTAGAACCTGTTAAAGAAGATAAAAAAAATCAAGGCATTAATAGAAATAAAATTTTCTTTTATTTGATTTTAGCTTTAATTGTTTTATTAGGAGTTTTTGCTATTTGGGTATTAATGTTTTAAAATAATTTTTCCACAATTTGACACTTTCAGTCCTTGAGTTATAATTAAAAGTGATATTTTTCTGCTTATTAACAATCTTATCTAAACCGTAGGATTGAACAGAGAAATATCATTTTTTTCTTCCCTCGCTTATCTATTTAAGTAGTTAATTAATATTAACTTTTTGGGTAGGTATGTGGGGGAAGATTTTTTTATTCATATTTTCCGGTTAACAAATTTAATTTGATTTTAATTAGTTCTAAAAAAGTTTTTATAGTGTCTCTAATAGGTCTTAAACGGCTGTCTGAGGAATTTAACCAGCTAATAGGTACTTCTACTATTTTATAATTTAATCTTTGAGCTATCGTTAATATTTCCATATCAAATCCCCACCTATTTATTGTTTGTTTTTTGAAAATATTTTTAGCTACTTCATTTTTAAATAATTTAAATCCACATTGAGTGTCTTTTATCTTTTTTACTAACAATAATTGAATTAATAAATTTCCTAATCGGCCTATTAAAATTCTGGACATACTTTGTTTTATTTTAATATCACTGTTTGGTAAATATCTAGAGCCAATAGCTATATCGTTGTTATTTTTAAGAGCAGTTAATAATTTTTTAAATTCTTCTATAGGTGTAGAGTTATCAGCATCCGTAAATAGTATAAATTTGCCTTGAGCTTTTTCTATTCCTTTTTTAACAGCATATCCCTTTCCTTTATTTGGTTGATAGCTAATGATTTTTATATTCTCACCAATATTTTCTTTTTTGTTTTTAATAAAAGAAGCAGTATTGTCATTACTACCATCATCTACTATCACTATTTCAAAGTTTTCATTTTGAAAATATTCGTAAATACTATTTAAAGTTTTAAGTATTCTATTTTTCTCATTATAAACAGGAATAACAATTGAAAATTCGTATTTATAATCCATAAAATTTATTAGATTTAAACTGATATAATAATTTTAACACAAAGCAAGGTCATTCCCAATTATTATACTTTTTAAGAAGTATATTTATATAGATCTCGGATTTTATCTTCTAATTGTTTATGATTTGGTAGTTTTCTAAACATAAGGGCAATTTATTTTTTAATTTTAAATCCTATTTCTTTTTGTGGTAAGTTTATTTTTTCTTGAATCAATTTTTTAATCACTTGAAATATGGTTTTAAATTTTTGATCATATTTTGTCTCTATTTTTTCAATTTTTTCTCTTAATTGTTTATGAGATAAAAGCATCTCTCTTAATTTAGTGAATGTTCTAATAATTTGAATATTTGATTGAATAGCTTTTTTACTTCTAAGAACAGAGGATAACATAGCAACTCCTTGTTCTGTAAATACATAGGGTAAATAACGAGATCCTCCTCTCTTTGAGGTCACAATTTGTGACCTCAAAGAGAGGTCATTAATATTTATAATTTGTGCTTTCCAATTTTTAAATTCTTTTTTGGTCAATTCAAACATAAAATCGCCTGGAAAACGTTCTTGATTCCTTCTCACTTGTTGTTTTAATGCTTTAGTTTCCACATTGTAAAGTTTTGATAAGTCTTTATCAAACATTACTTTTTTGCCGCGGATTAAGAAAATTTTATTAATAATTATTTCAGAAGGAACTAGGTTTTTTGGATTATTTTTCATGTTATTTTTTTAGCAGTTGAATAAATTTATTTTTAAATACAAATCCTAAGCTAGTAACTATTCCTGAGCCGAGGAGCCAATTAGTTGTTGTTAATTTTTTTTCTTCTTCATCTAGGTTAATTATTTCTGTTGAATTAACAATTTTTTCATTTTCTTTGATTCCTAGAATTTCAGATTTAATCAAATCATTCTGATTACGAGGAATAAGAATTAAATCGTCGGCGTAGTGAGCTAAGAATCCATTAATTACTACAAGATCATTTTTAGAAAAATTATTTAATTTAATTTGAGCATTATTAATTTTAATTTTTAATTCGTTTTCATCATCAATGATATAAAAACTTTTTTTGTTTAGTTTACTAATTTGGCCGCTGACAGATATTAAAGAGTCGGTAATCTCCTCATCTATTTCTTCAATATAATAGTTTATTGGGTCAAATGAAGTATTTTTGTCTATGATAATAATGTCTTCAGGATTTTCTATTTTTATTCGAGAGTAATTTTTTAAATGATTTATTTTTCCCTGAATTTGAACAACATCACCATAGTTTAATTTTGGCCATTCTTTGTTTAGATAGACTCCAATGCACTCATTTAAATCAGATAATTTATTGATTATACTGTAGTAACAAATATAAGTTGTATTTTTATATATTTCATTAGGTAATGAGACAACAATGCCATTGATTGAAACTTTTTCATTCTTTTCTAAATTTTTTATCTCTTCTATTTCTACAAAATTATTTTCTATTTTTTCATTTTTTAAATTTTCTTCATTAAATAAAAAGATATTCTTTTTTTCAGGAGTTTGTTCTTCTGTCCAGAAATATCCCTCAGTTATTTTATCATAAGAATATGATTGTCCTTCAAAACTTTCAGTATAGAATGTTTCCCAGATTAGATTTTCTTGGCAGTCTAATAATTGCAGTTTTTCGCTGGAGTTATTCAGAGTAATTTTAGATTCACTTCTTTTTATTAGTAGATAATTTTTTGCTCCTATGACCTTTTTTAAATTAAAAGAAGAACTGACATCATTGATAGTCCAATTATTTAAATTTATATTTTGATTATTGGGATTGTATAATTCTATCCATTCTTGATCATCAGAACCAACGGGGTTTGGTAGAATTTCATTGATTATGATTTGTTTATTACTGGCAATACATTCTTCATCTGAATATTCAGAGTTTTCATTTTTAGAATTAATAATATATAGATAAATAACAGTTTCATCTTCTAATTCAGATTCATTAGTGATTTTTAATTCTATTTTTTTTAATCCTGTTGTTGTAAATGTAATTTTAAATTCTTCCTCGTTATTTTTAAGAGAATTATTAATATACCATCTATATTCTAGGCCTTGGTCATTGAAGTCTTCTGAGTTTTTGGCACTAAGAATTATTTCTCGGTCAATTTTTAATTCATTACTAAGTAAATCAATAATAGCAATAGGTGCTTTGTGAATTTCTTTTTGGTTTTGATATCCTTTGGTTAAAAGAGAAGTTTTTTCCCATTGATTATCAAATCTAGCCCAGGAATAGTTTTCTTCAGAATTTGAATAAGTTACTTCATCGATTTTTTCGTTAAAATTATTGAATAAAGATATTGTTTCATCAAAATTATTTAAAGAAATTCCAGAAATAGCTCTTTCTAATATAAAATAATCATCAATATTTAAATTATTGAAGTCATCAAGGGAAAAAGTATATCTATTTCCAGAAGCATCTTCTAGATAACAATCTTCTAAATTAATGCTATTGTTATTTTCATTTTTTAATTCTATCCACTCAGCATTATCACTTCCGGCTGGATTTGGTAGTAACTCATTAATGATAATATTATCTACTATAGTTGGAGGATTAATTATTTCCTCTTCAATATTTACTATTAAAGAGTCTGTACTAGATGTTTGACCGTCATCAACTGTTAGATTAATTAGATAAATACCTACTTCAAGAAATTGATAACTTGTTATACTTGAGGTAGGACTATTTAAACCAGCAATATCCCAAAAGAAATTTAATTCATCACCATCAGGATCATAGGAACTACTAGCATCGAATATTATTTCTTCATTTATGTAAGCATTTATATCTTCGCCAGCTATAGCAACAGGAGTTTGATTTAAAGGGATAGAACTTGGATAATCTCCGGGAGTTCCATTAAAAATATAACTTTCTTGCCAATCACTTTCTATATTATAAATATTAATTTTTTCTATGGTTTTTCCGTTTCCATTTCCACCTAAATTGGAATCATAGCTAAACTCAGTTATTATTTCGTTATTAGCTAACAATTGAACAATGTCTGAAGAATTATTTAGACTCAGAGATGATTCAAAAATTGTTTTATTAAAGTTTTGATAAGTATTTAAAAAGGTTTGAGCATTGGTTGTTATTATAAAAAAGGTGCTAGTTGATATTTGATTATTTCCTTGGTATAGGTTTAATAAGTGATTAGAACCGTCATTAAATCTCCAATCAGAATTTATTTCTATTGTTGATGTTGATATATTAAAAATTTCAATCCATTCTTGGTTAGTATCAGCACCTTCTGGGTTGTACATTATCTCTGTAAAAATTAAATCACTAGCTTGAGTCGTGTTTATGAATATCAAAAGAGTAAAAAATATAATAGAAATTATTGTTATATAGAGGTTTTGATATTTTAAGTGCATATATTTGTATTTATGTTATGGGGTTTATTTTTTACCCCCTCTTCAATTCTCCCCCTATATAGGGGGAGATGGCCCGTAGGGTCAGAAGGGGTAAGAGTGATTAATTAAAAGTTTTATATAAGAAGCACTGTTTTGATGAGTGGTCGCGAACACCAAAACAGTGCTGGCTTATAATAAATTATTATTCCTCCTCAATAACTATTTCCTCGACTGCCATTTCTTTATTACTCTCTTCTTTCTTTTTTCCACCCAACATTATCATCTCCTTAACAACAATTTCTGTTTTGTAATGTTTAACTTTCTGGTCATCATCCCAGGTTCTGGTTTGCAATCGGCCTTCAATATATACCTTGTCTCCTTTTTTTAAATATTTTTCTACAATATCAGCTAATTTTCTCCAAAAAACTAAATTATGAAATTCAACTCTGTTTTCTGTCTCTTTAGTTTTAGCATTTTTCCAAAAGAGATTCGTAGCTAATCCACAATAAGCCATGCTTATTCCAATTTTTAATTTTTTATTGACTGGGTCGTTTGTTAAACGGCCAATCAATATCACTTTGTTTACATCCATTTTTTCTTTGTTAATTATTAAATTCAGATTCATGACAATTTCTTGACTTTTTGATTAATCGGTCTATAATCAAAAAGAGGCTAAAGTCTACTCTTCGGAGTAGAGTGTACGCTTCATAAATCGCTTTTCTCCAAATTCCTCCGCAAGGAGGTTTTTGGTTTTCAAACCTTTTCATCAGTTTGAATTTATATAAACCCCTACACCTTTTTAAATAAATATATTTAAGCCTTTTAAAATTTTATAATATTTTTTAAAAAGGTGAGGGGTAAATTTTAAATAGTCCCCAACATAAAAGACACCTTACTGAATAGATGTCTTTTTGTTTTTATGTTTATTTTAGGCTTGTTTAAGGGGTTTTGTTTTTATTAACCGACGGCTACATATTTTTAGACGGCTATATTTTTACTATCTTTATCTTACTACTTTCAATTTTTTAGTCAACAAAAAAAGCAGTGAGGTTATTACCACACTGCGATTTATGTTTTTAATTCTTGTTTTTAATTTTCTAGTTCTTCTAGCTCCTCTTTTTTATTTGCCAGTTTTTTGAGCAGGCCATTATTTTTAGCCATTGAATGTGCTTTTCTTTGGGTATGTTTTAGTTGAAGTTCACGAACTTCAAGTTCTTCTAATCCAATATCTGGATTTCCTAAAATTTTTTGTATCTCTTCAAGAGATTGATCAGTAGACAATCCATCAAATGGATTAGTTAAAAAATTACTCATTTGTTTCCTCCAGGGTTTTTATTTTTATTCAAATTAATGAACATTGTTCTATATAATTTAATTAAAAAAATTCAGAACAATTGTCACTAAATATACATATTATTATATATTATTATTTTTGTTTTGTCAATACTCTTGAATAAAAAATAGAAATATGTATAATAGTATGTATGAGTATAATGCTGGAGTGGCGGAATTGGTATACGCGATGGACTTAAAATCCATTGGAGGCAACTCTGTGTGGGTTCGAGTCCCACCTTCAGCACCATTCTTCGCTCGCTAGAGTGAAGAATGTCCTTCGTAGCTTTCTTGACTTCCGTAGCTTTAGCGAAGGGAGTAGCGAAGAAGGACTGATGAATATGTATATATTTATTGTGCTTGATGCGAGCTACGACCGTGCTTCGCCATAGCAGCTACGCGACGGCGAGATGGCACTGCCATTATTTACATTATTTAGATTGACAAGAGTCTAGATACGGTCTATACTTATGCATAGTTAAAAGTTATCCACAGTTAATTATTAACCAAAAGTAACTGAGTAAACTTGAACAAAAATTGAATAAACAAAACAATAAATCAAGCGGATTTTAGCGTTATCTTTTTATCTAGAAACGCCGCTTGAGAGAGCGGTTTTTTTGAACCTTAAAATATATAAATAGTAATCAGTAGTAATTCTTGAACGGAGAT
>JAUVAE010000082.1 GCA_030591905.1 Candidatus Komeilibacteria bacterium | reverse complement strand
TCTAATAATTTATAATGCGCTTTAATATTATGGATTAAATTCTTTTCAGATATTTCAATCCATGAATTATGATATGACATAATTATTTTTTGGATTTAATAACTTTAAATGGTAAATATTTTCGTAACACTTTCGGCATCTTAACTGAACCATCAGCTTCTTGAAATTGTTCTAATATTGCTGGTAATATTCTAGAAGTTGCTAAACCAGAAGCATTCAATGTATGAACAAATTTTTTATTTCCTTCTTGATCTTTAAATTTAATATTAGCTCTTCTAGCTTGATAATCTAGGGCATTGGAAACACTAGAAACTTCTTTATAAACATTCATGCTTGGAATCCAAACTTCAATATCACAAGTTTTAGCCATGGCTGCACTACAATCCCCTGCTGCCAATTTCACAGTTTGAAAATGTAATCCTAATCCCTTAACTAATTCCTCAGCATTTTTTAATAACTCTTCAAAAAATTCCCATGACTTTTCTGGTTCAGAAAAATTAAACATTTCAATTTTATTAAATTGATGTCCTCTAATCATTCCCCTCTCTTCTGTTCTATATGCCCCTGCTTCTTTTCTAAAACAAGTTGAAAAAGCATAGTACTTTAAAGGTAAATCCTCTACTTTTAATATTTCTTGACGATGATAATTTAATAACATCATTTCACTAGTAGCGTTCAAACATAATTTATCTTCATTGGTCCAAAATAAATCCTCTTTAAATTTAGGTAAATGCCCCGAAGCATAAGCTGATTCCTGATTTAATAAATAAGGTAATAATAAAAAAGTATATTTATTTTTTTGATGAAAATCCTTAAAATAATTCAATAAAGCCCACTCTAATAAGGCCCCTTCATTTTTATAAGCCCAAAACCCAGCGCCCGACATTTTAGTAGCTCTCTCATAATCAATTAAACCTAAAGAAGTGGCTAATTCTATATGATCTTTAGCTTTAAACTTAAACTCCGGCTTTTTTTCATAAGTACTAATAACTTCATTATTCTCTTTATTGCCAGCTGGAACATCCTTAGCTGGAATATTTGGAAGATTTGATAATTTATCTTCATACAATTTCTTAACTTTATTTAACTCCCCTTCTTCGTTTTTAATTTCTTCACCAAGTTTTTTCATTTTTTCAATAATTTCTGGAGACGGTTTGATTTTAGAATGTTTATTTCTTTCTGCTTTTGATTCATCAACTCTAACAATTAACTTTTTTCTCTGATTATCTAATTCTAAAATTTCATTTAAATCAACATCTTTCATTCTCTTTAAAAGAGCTTTTTTAATTTCTTCTTTATTCTCTCGGATTTTATTTATATCTAACATATATTTATTCTTTATTTTCTTTTTTGTTAAAAACTATCATTTCCCTTTGTCATTTCGACTGTAATGGAGAAATCCTATTTCCTACAAGCTTTAATATTTTAAAGATCTCTCGACAAGCTCGAGATGACAAAAAAGAAAATCTATTTAACTATAATCTCATTAATAACATCGGCCTGTTCAATCGCATTAACAACATCTATTCCAGAAATAACTTGTCCAAAAATAGTATGTTTATTATTTAACCAAGGAGTAGCGACATGAGTAATAAAAATTTGAGAGCCATTTGTATTTGGACCGGAATTAGCCATTGCTAATACTCCAGGTTTATCAAATGTATAACCATTATTAAATTCATCTTCAAATTTATAACCTGGTCCACCAGTTCCCGCAATTGGAAGACTATTTGGGTTATTATAAGGATCATAAACAAAATCAACGCCCGCCTCTCCTCTAGTCTGAGGATCTCCAGTTTGAATCATAAAATCTCCAATAACTCTATGAAATTTTATATTATTATAAAAATCTTCTTTAATCAATTTAAGAAAATTATCCACCGCAATTGGAGCCTCTTTTTCATAAAGCCTTAGCTCGATATCGCCTTTATTAGTTTTAATAGTGATTAACATATCATCTTCTTTATTATTTAAATCATCCTTTTCTTCTAGAGAAATAGAACCCCCTTGAATATCCTTCTCTTCATTAATCACACCACTAGTACAAGCCGTTAATAAGAGAATAATTCCGCACAAAAGTAATACTTTTTTCATAAAAATATTTTAATTATTATTTATTATCATCCTTAGGTCTCATTAAAGGAAATATTTGACACTCTCTGGCTGGTTTATTCATTAAAAAACTAAATACTCTCTCACTTAAACCAAAACCACAAGTTGGAGGCATTCCGTACTCTAAAGCCTCTACAAAATCTTTGTCATACATCTGGGCTTCTTCATCGCCCTCTTCCCTTAACTTCTCTTGTTTCTCAAATCTTTCTGCCTGATCAATTGGATCATTCAATTCGCTATAACCATTACCTAATTCTGAACCAGCAATAATTGGTTGAAATCTCTGAGTTAATTCCGAATTATCTTCTTTTCTTTTAGCTAAAGGAGAAACCGTTTCTGGAACACCAGTTAAAAATCCCGGGCCAGTAATTTGTTTTCGACAATATTTCCATAAATTATCAATAGCTCTAGTAATATTAAATCCCTTTTGATCATAGGTAATTTTTAATTCTTTTAATTTAGCCTCTATTTCCTTTTGATTAGTATTTAAAACATCAATACCAGTCATTTTCTGCACAGTTTCCTGATAATCATAAACTTCCCACTTTTTACCTAAATCTATATCAAAATCTTTAATTTTAAACTTTAAAGTTCCAAAAGTTTCTTGAGCTACATATTTATACATCTCTTCTACTAATTCCATTCCTTTTTGATAATCAGCATAAGCCCAATAGAATTCCATTTGTTCATAATCTTGTAAATGCTCCGCATCCATTCCTTCGTTACGAAATTGTCGACCAATCTCAAATGTTTTTTCAAAACCGGCCACCATTAATTTCTTTTGCCACAACTCACCCATAGATATTCTTAAATAAACATCCATATCTAAAGCATTATGATGAGTAATAAAAGGACGAGCATCAGCCCCGCCAGAAGTGACTTCTAAAGCTGGAGTTTGGACTTCTATAAAACCTTTTTTTATTAAAAACTCTCGCATTGAACTCCAAAACTTAGCTTTTTTAAGGATCATCTCTTTAACTTTTGGATTAGATAAAATATCTAAATATCTTTTTCTAAATTTTTCTTCTTCATCTTGTAACCCATGATATTTTTCAGGTAAAGGTCTTAGAGTTTTAGTTAATAATTTCCAATCTTTAACCATTAAACTCTGCTCTCCTTTATGAGTAACAAAAGGAACTCCATTGACTTGAAGGAAATCTCCAATGTCAATTAATTTCACAAACTCTTTATATTTTTCAGCATCCATTTCTTTCTTAGAAAAAGCTAATTGCATCATTCCAGAATCATCTTGGATTTGAGTAAAACTTAAATTTCCATGAGACCGAATACTTCTTAAACGACCACATAAAAAAATATCCTCTTTTTTCTTTTCCAGAGTTTTAAAATCAGCTAATATTTCTTTAATCAAATGGGTTCTTTTAGAAATAGCTGGATAGGGATCAATACCTTTTTCTCTAATTTTCTTTAAACGCTCTATTCTAATTTTGTATTCATCACTAGGATTTATTGTCTGTTTTTCAGTCATAAATTTATTTATATTAAATTTAATATACTTTATTAATATCTTTTTCTCTTTATCATCTCGAACGGATTATAAATTAAAACGAAGTGATAATTTATAAGTAGTTGAGAGATCTTTCTCAGTAATAATAAAAACTTCTCCGCTCCGTTTTGGTTTTCGCTAAAACTCAAATCAAAACTTCGGTCGAAATGACAAAAGAAAAATAGACTAAAAATATATGCATTTTACTGCACTTTCATTACTATTATTATAGCAATTATACTCAATTTGAAAAGTCTTGACGAAAAGTATTAAAAGTACTAAGAT
>JAUVAE010000117.1 GCA_030591905.1 Candidatus Komeilibacteria bacterium | reverse complement strand
GGTTTGATAAATAAAGGAAGCTTTAATTCTTTTTTAATCTGATTAAAATTAATTTCTTTTCTCTGTTCATTGGTAAAAGTTAAAAATTTAGCATTAGGAATCTGAGCTTGAGTCAATAATTTTTTAGCTATATCTTTATCCATACATATAGACGAACCTAAAAGGTCGGTTCCAACAAAAGGAATGTTTAATAATTTTAATAAGCCCTGAACAGTTCCGTCTTCTCCAAAAGTTCCGTGAAGTACTGGAAATATTGCATCAAGGTGAAGAGGCTTTTTATCCCCACACTTACCCCTAAGTTGTGGGGATTTATTAGAAATTTGAATCAGCTGTCCTCTATCTTGACCAGTAATTAAGGCTAATTGTTGATTAGATTTTTTAAGTTTTATCCCCACACCTACAGTTAGGTTGTGGGGATTAATTTTTTGAGGGTTATTAGAATTAATTGTGAAGTTTTTATTATACAAGAACCATTTTCCCTTCTGATCAATACCAATTAAAATAGCATTGTATTTTTTCTTATCTAAAGAATTATAAACATTCTGAGCTGAAATAAGTGAAATTTCATGTTCAGCTGATTTACCTCCAAAAAGGATGCCAATGTTTGGTTTTTTAGTCATAATTATTTTTATCTTCTTTTTTTAAAATACCATAAATAAAGATATCTAGCTATTAAACTTGTCTGGATAATTAGTAAAGATTCCATCAACACCTAATTTTATCATTTTTTTAATTTGCTTTGGTTTTACCGTCCAAACAAATACTTTTAAGTTACTTTGATGCGCTAATTCAACAAATTTTTTACCTGTTCTTTTAACAATTGGATGAATAGAATAAGCTTTGATTTTTTTAGAAAATTCTATGTAATTTAAAGGATCCTTATCTACAGCTACTGCTATTTGGATCTGATTATCTAGATTTCTTAATGTTTCTAATAATGGGCTATCAAAAGAAGAGATTAGGAAATCATCATAAGTCCAATTTTTTTCTTTTATATACTTTTTAATTATTTTTAGAGTAGCTTTAGCTGTATTTGGTCCTTTAAGTTCAATATTAACTTTAACTTTTCTTTTTATTAAATCTAAAACTTCTTCTAAAGTAGGTATTTTTTCTCCTTTACCAGCATTAAGTTCTTTAAGTTCGGTTAATGTTTTCTGAGCAACAAGTCCTCTACCATTGGTCGTTCTATTCACTGTTTCGTCATGAATTACTACTATTTTTCCAGTCTGACAATGATGCACATCAAATTCAATCATATCCACTTTTAAATCTAGAGCTTTTTGAAAAGATCTTAAAGTATTTTCAGGCTCATAGCCCATAGCACCTCTGTGTCCGATTATAATCATATTATTTATTTTGTACTTCTTTAAGCTCTTTTTGACTTTTAGGTGCAGACTCTACGAGTGAGTCTATTTCATATTCATCAGCAAAATATCTGTCTAAAAATTCTAAACTTAATTTTGCAAATTCATGTTTATCAATAATTTGGTTTCCATCTTCATCAAATAAACAAAAATCAGGATGTGCTCCATTATTTCCAAAATTCTTTACTTTATGTAAAAGACTCTTTAATTTTCTAGATATTCCCGTTGATTCAATTTGTTGATATAGGTTTCCCCCTTTCGCCTTATTGTTTAGCATTTCTTGTTGGATTGCACGACGAGCCATTAACATAGATGCATTATAAAACCCATTATTATAACAGTTTATTGCTTCATGAAAGTCTGTTTTAACGTCTTCTTCTTTTATCAATTGCAAATTAACTCTTGGTTTCCAATCTCCAACTATTGGATAATAAATATCTAATAGTTGCGAGTATCCAGTTGGATTTCCACGAAAGTTATCTGGACTACAATTGTCAGCTGTCCATTTAGTTGCAATTAATCCTTGGCAGTTAGTACAAATATAAGGAATATGATGTTTTTTATCGTTTTTACATCTTTTATGTCCTTGTTCGATAACTATGAATTGACATTTCGTATCACAATGAGGACAATTTAGTGATAATGTATTTGAATATGACATATTTTTATTTAAATTATTTAGATTAGTTTAATTATACAATATAAGTCTTAAAAATAGAATAAAAAAAATCACTTTTTGGGATGTGATTTAAAATAAGAAAATATATTTTAAGATAAAGAATAAAATTTTTTTAAATATTTTATTCTAGTTGAAATACGATTTGTGGGTTTTTTTATAGTTTTATAAAATTGTTTAACATTATATAAAAAATATGAATGATATGAATTGATTATTAATTTATTAAAGATATCTATCATTATTTTTTTATCTACATCTGTTAATAAATTATAGATTTTTATCCATTCAGAAGAGAATAACGGCGCTGTTGCTAAAAAATTATTAGATAAAATTTCATCTCTTATTTTTTTTAGATTAGTGGGTTTTATATTGTATTTTGTAATAATATTTATAATTCTTTTTAGTAATGATATTCCGTTTTTTTTAATTACTGATTTTTCTTTTAAATAATATTCAATTTGTTTTTCTAGTACTTCAGGTAAATTTTCTTTGTTATTTTCTGCTAATTCTATAAAATTTTCAAAAGCATAATATTTTTTGAAT
>JAUVAE010000063.1 GCA_030591905.1 Candidatus Komeilibacteria bacterium | reverse complement strand
TAAATAACAACTATTCTCTATTAAATAAATCTCCTTGATGTGAATCAAAATCATCATCTTTCTTTTCTGATTCTTTTGATGACTTAAGTTTTGCTTTTTTTCCAGATAATGAAGTAGAAACTATCACTATCACTATCAAAACAATTAAAAGCCATAAACCTACCTGACGATTTTTTTCTTGTCTTTCCATTACACTTAATTCTTCCAAAATCATCTCTGTCTCTCTGTTACTAGGGGTTGCTGCTTGTAATTCTTCAGTTACTGTAATTTGTTCTTCTATTTCACCTTCCTGGTTATTTAATTCGCTTATTTCACCTTCCTGGTTATCCACGACAAGTTGATCTTGAGATTCTTCATGACTAATAACACCTACTTCAACATCATAATCTTCTATCTCACTTACATTGACACTATCTCGACCCTCTTCAACCTGAACAATAATATCATTTTCTTCATCTCTCTCTTCTGAAATTGAACTAATATTGTCCTCTATATCAGCTTCTTCAATTGGTTCTATTACTGGATCTATAATTATTTCCTCTTCTAGCTCATCTATTTGATCAATTTCTTCCTCTTCACTTTGTTCAAGATCTTCGATTATACTTTGAGTCTCAAAAACTTGTTCTGATAGTATATTTGACCGTTTACTTGTCTTTCCAGTATCTACTTGCTGAGCTGTGGCATAGAAAGTATGCCAACCAGGTGATAAATGACCAATATTATAATTAAAATTACCATCTGTTCTAACTTGTCCTTGATATACATTATCAACATAAATGTTTATCATGGAATTATTCTCGGCACTTCCAACTATCCAATTATTATTATCTATATCTTTAGTAATTCTATCTAGCACTGGTGCTAAAAAATAATTCTCCATTGTAAAATTATTTTCTGTTGAAACGTAAGATCTTTTACGCCCAGTTTCTGCCCAGGCAATTACTTTCCATTCATGGACACCTTCTAATAAAGAATTATTTTCTATTAAATAATAAAAATTCGCTGTATCACTCTCTTTATCATCAATAACTGTGGCTGGTCCCTGATATTCATCGTCAACATAAATATCAATTTTAGTATTATTCCAAGTTAATCCAGTTAGATAAAAATCTTGGTCAATTTTAATAATTTTTTCATTTGGATCAATTAAGGTAGGAATCGGAATAATACAATGACTTGGTTTACAAACTTTATCTAGCTCGGCATTATAATCTATATCTATGTCTGCCGCCATAACTGGTTTAATAAACAAGACAGATAGCACAAGAAATGCTATCACGAAAAATATTTTTTTTCCCATAGGCGTAAAAAATTAGTTAATAATATTAAATTCTTATTCCTATACCTTATTACTTTCAAATTTTTTGTCAACCCAAAAAAACACAGATTATTCACTATTTATCCACAGTTTGACAGTTTTAAACAAAATACTTAATATATATCTTCTTAAAATAAAGGTTTCCCCCGTAGCAAGCTGACGAGGTATTTCACCCTGTTAAATTGTCGCCCAATCGCGATAGTATTTAACAGGGTAAACCTGTGTTAGCTCCTCGGCTCGGAAATATAAAAGATTACTTTTATATTCCTCTCGTCTTACGTCGCTAAATAAAAAAACGGAACCTTTTATTAGGTTCCGCTCAAATCTTATTTTTGTAACATTTTTATTACTATTTGACTATCGCCAACTTTCTTCTTTTTCCATTTTATTTTATATAACGGAATTGAGAATAAACTCATTATAGCTATTACCGCTAAAAAATACCAAGAATTCATCCTTGAGAGAGAAAATATCACAAAAAGTATCACCGTAAGTATATAAGAAATCCATCTTTGTGCCACTTTATTTGTCCGTAAATATTTTCCGCCCGACGACATAAAAAAACTAAGCACAAGAACAAGTAAAAAAACAAAGAAGTAATTATAATTTGAGAAAATAAACCTACAGACCTAACAATCAGCAATGATCCTGGATTTACCACGCCTAAAATTCCCAAAAAGATAAAAAAATTCGCAACTACCCATTTTATTCTCCTGCTACTTTTTTTAGAATCTTGTTTGCAAGAATACAATATCGGACCCACAATTAGCAAAGCCAAGTAAGTAAATACTAAAAACCATGCTTTCTCCTGCCGTCTAACAGGACCAGATTTATGAAATCTACCTGCTTTATACGCTAAATAGTCTTTTTCATAGTCTATGGTCCATGGAAACTGAAAATCTTTTAACTCTACAGCATAAAAATGTCTCCAATCTGCAAAATAAGCCCTTACATGTGCATCTAAAGAAATACCTTCAATCATTGGTATGAATTGAACCTCCCTATTTGGATGAATAATCATCAAATTATTCTGATGTTTTATAAAAGTTTTTCCCAAATAGGTAAACTTTCCAATTTCGACTTCCTCTATTCCCCCTAGTAAAACTGAGATAAATAGTAGAATAGCTAGAATAAGTGCTAGTTTTTTCATTTTTCCTCCTCTTTTTATTTTTTTATACTAAGCCTTTGCTTAATATATTAGATTATAACATTAAACATTGCTTGTCAACAAAAATGCTTAAGATGTGCTTTTTTATTCTTTAAATCTAAACGCACGCTAATAATTTCCAAAACACATTCTTGATCAATATTGTTTTCAGCAATATAACGATCAATAGCTAATTCTAAATGCTCTCTTTTCTGATCAGAAATAGCATCCTCAGGATATCCAAATTTTAAATTAGTCCTAGTTTTTACTTCTACAAAACTTAAAACACCATTTTTCTCTGCTAAAATATCAATTTCTCCCTCTCTAAAATAAATATTTTGAGCCAAAATTTTATAATCCTTACTCTTCAAAAATTTAACAGCAATTTTTTGACCTAATTTCCCTATTTTAATATTATAAAACATAAAAAGCCTCATTATTAATAAATGCGACCTTTTTCTAAAAACTGCCTGCCTACTGGACAGGCAGGCAAATTAATAATTATTTTAAATACTTCTCAAATTCTCTTCTTTTTTTATCTTGCTCTCTTGATTCTGGTACTTTAACTAGCTGATGTTGAACAATCGTAATCAGCCAAATTAAAATTACTGCCCACCATAAGATTAAAACAAACCTAATTTGAAAATAAGGGACCCTTAATTTTCTAAAAACGATCAAAAATAAATTAATTAATCCACTTGTAAATAACAAATTTATTAGCTTAATATAAAAATTTCTTTGATACTTATCTGTTTTATTTCTAAACTTTGTATCTTTAGATAATAAATACTTCAAAATAATAGCTATGACCAAAAAAAACAAAGATAAAATTATAATTGTTAAAAAAGTCCCCTGTTTTATTCTAGGGGGATAAGCATCAAAAAGATACTGAAAATTAATAAGTGATAACAACATTTTTCATTTTATAATTATTTTCTAAAAAGTAAACCAAAATGATACTGACCTGCCTCAAATTCTTGTTCTAACTTTAAACCAAAAATTTCACAAAGCTCTTTAATTTTTTCTGGATTCACCCTTAAATCCATCTTAGGACCCAAAGGGGCTCCTATATTTTTCCAATCTATAACTAGTAATTTTCCGCCCGACTTAATGAGTCTAATTGCTTCTTTAATCATCTCTGGCATATCTGCGGATTGATATAAAACATTATTTAATATACCAAGATCTAACGAGCTTTCCTGAATCTTTGTAGCACCAGTTATTTCCAGATTACTCCAAACTATTTTGATATTTCCTAAGCCCTGAGTCTTAGCATGACTCTCAACTGATGATAAAACTTGTTTCTGAATATCAACTGCATAGACGGTCCCCTTATCTCCAACTATTCTAGCAGATTGAAACGTAAAATAAGCTTTAGGACCACAACCCAAGTCTGCCACGATGTCTCCATAGCCCAATCCAATTTTATTTTCTAATATTTCCTTAGGATTTAAAAGTTGATTTCCACCGGCCTGTTTTTTAAACATATGTTTTTGGATAAACTTATTGTATACTAAATATAATAAGTCTATTTGATTAAGTTATAAAATTATAAGAGTTTAGTCAAGTGCTAATCGTCTTACTTCATTATATTATCTCTTGAATAAACAAGCAACTAATATTAATTTAAACAATATGAATTTAGGAATATTAATTATAAGTATCAGTATTTTAGGATATTGTAGTAATTATTTAAATTACCGCTATCTAAATTTTTCTTTATTACATTGGTTATACTATGTAGGTGTTATTATACATGAAACATCACACGCTATAGCCTGTGTATTCACAGGGGCTAAAATTACTGAATTTAAAATATTCGATAAACAACCCCGAGTTAGTCATACTAAATCTAAAATCCCAATTCTAGGACAAGCTTTAATTTCACTAGCGCCAATGTTTGGTGGATTTTTATTTCTATATTTAGTAAATAAATATTTATTACTCAATTATTTAACGATAAATGAAATTTCCAGCTGGCCAGAAATATTTAATATACCCTTAAACATTTTATCTCAAATTAATATTGCTACTTGGCAAGGATGGGTTATTCTTTTATTTTCTTTTAATGTCGGAGCTATGATCGGTCCCTCCTTTCAAGATTTGAAAAATATTTGGTGGATATTTATAATTTTATTTTTTATAAAATGGCCATTACTAATAAACATAGGATTGATAATAATTGGATTAATAATTACTAATATTATTATTCAACTTTC
>JAUVAE010000054.1 GCA_030591905.1 Candidatus Komeilibacteria bacterium | reverse complement strand
ATCACCATTACTCATTTGGGCTAAAATTTTTAAAACTAATAAAGTAACTTTTAATTCTGAATTTCCTAATCCCTTTTTCTTATCTTTAATAGCATTCTTTAAAATTTTAATTAATTGTTCTACATTTAAACTCTTTAAAACAAAAACTCGACAACGAGATAATAAAGCACTAATAACTTCAAAACTCGGATTTTCAGTAGTAGCCCCAATTAAAGTAATAGTTCCTTTTTCCACATATGGAAGTAAAGCATCTTGTTGCTTTTTATTCCAACGATGTATTTCATCTATAAAAAGTATAGTGGGAATACCTAATCTCTTACTTTCTTCTGCTTTAGAAATTACTTCTTTTAAATCTTTAATTCCACTAGTTGCTGCAGAAATTTGTAAAAAATCTGATTTAGTTTTTCTAGCAATAATAAAAGCCAAAGTGGTTTTTCCACTTCCCGGAGGTCCCCATAAAATTATGGAAGGTAATTGATCAGATTCTATAGCTTTTTTTAATAAAGAATCTTTACCCACTATTTCTTCCTGACCAAAAAAATCCTTTAAATTTTCAGGACGCATTCTATCTGCTAATGGTGTTGTATTAATCATACTTAAAGATTAACATTAAATTTTAAATTTTTAAACCTTGACAAAAACTTAAAATAAGGATATTATCTTATGAAACACAAAAAATAAACCATGGAGGAAAAATGAAAAAGAAACCTTTTCATGAATCAGTAAAAGAATTCATTTTTGGTAAAGATGAAAAAAAACTCGGTAAAATAGGATTGGCCAGAAACAATGAATATCGTGTATTTTCTGGCCTCTATATGATCAGAACAACAAAAATTCCTGAAGAAGAAGTATCGGAAATGATCAACTTCTTAAAAAGAGTAATGGCAACATTTGAAAATCCCAAGATTAAAGATCTTGCCAACAAAATCATCGAAGAGATCATTTTAGAAAAAATCTCTAAAAAGTAAAAAATTACAAAAACCGGCTCAGAGCAATCTGACCGGTTTTCTATTTTTTAAAAAATAATTTATTGCCAAAAAACAATATCTTTAATCAATTCTTCCTGACAAGCCTTATTAACCTCTTCTACTATTTTTTTCTTAGCTAAACTTAAAGCATTGGCTGCTGTGGAAGAATTACAATGAATATATAAAATTCTTTCTTTAACATATTTTGGTTCTACTAACTGAGCTACTTCTGGTCCCCAAACTTGCTCAATTAACTTTTTAGTTTCCTCTAAAACATTAGTCGCTTCTATTTGCGGCTTAATTCTATTTCTAGTTAAACTTTGAGGTAAAAGATTTTTTAAATCTATAAAAGACATAATTTACCCCCACACCTAGTCTTGAAGACTAAGTTTAATTCTTAATTTCAATTGTCTAAAAGCATTAGCTCTTAATTTTAAATTCTTTTCTCTCATTCGAGCATCTTTCTCGACTTTATAAGCTTCATAATATATTAATTCTAAAGGAATTCTATTTTTAGTAGAAAAAACTTTTCCTTCATTATGTAATTCTAATCTTTTCTTTAAATCATTAGTTGAACCTGTATACAACATCTTATCTTTTTTACTTTTTATTATATAAACGTAATACATATATTTTAAATTATTAGGTGTGAGGGTTTATTTTTTCTTTGCTCTTATTTTTCTTTCAACTTCTTTCTCTTCATGATATTTTTCTACTTCTTCAGTAAACAAAGTAACTTGATTTCGACCATGTTCTTTAGAATAATAAAGAGCTTGATCAGACCCTTTCTTTAATTCACTCATAACTTTCTGCATATCAGGCTTATCTTGTCCTTTTGACCATACTTTTGATTGATCAGTACCCATACAACCTATGCTTACTGTTCTATTATATATTTTAACTTTTTCAACATTTTCTCTAATTTTATCTGCTATTATTTTAGATCCTTTCACATCGGTATCTGGAAGAAAAACAGCAAATTCCTCTCCACCAACTCTAAAAACAATATCAGAAGTTCTAATAGTATTCTTAATTATGTTTACTATTTCTTTTAAAGTCTTATCTCCGACATCATGCCCATGTTTATCATTAACCTGTTTAAAAAAATCTATATCTATCATCAATATAGCAGAATCTTTTTTTTCTCTCCTTTCAATATTTAAAATTGGAGGAATTGTTTCATCAAATGCTCCTCTATTACCAATTTTAGTTAAAGAATCCTTAAATTTTGCTTTCTGATTTTCTATTTTTTCTAAAACTTGATTTGAATACAAATTTGCTAATTTATCCACAGATACTTTATTAACTCCTTCATTTCCTAATTCTTTTCGATATTCATTCTCTTCTAAAGCTAAATCATGAATTGAATCATCATCTCTCTTTTCGTCTTCTCTTAATTCATCCACTCGGTTTCTCATATTCTCTTCTGGATTAATTTGAGAATTTTGTTCAAAATTTTCCATATGTTTTATCGTTTAAAAATTATTTTTTAATAATAAATTATAACACATAATCACAAAAAAATCAAGACTTAATATCTAAATTGGCATATTTCTTTAAAATCGCAATATTTACAAATAAAATCGCTAGGCTTAGCTGTAAAATCACAAGAATTTATTTTTTTAATAGTATCAATAAGTTTATCAGTAACTTTATCCAAATCTTTTTGTTTGCCTAAAAAATCTACTTCAGTATTACCATTTAAATAATAAAATTTCAAATTTTTAACCTTTTCTTTAAAAACAGCTTCATAAGCAATTTGATAAATCAAAAGTTGTTGTTTATCATCTGCGGTCAATTTTTCTTTAGGATTACCAGTTTTATAATCAATAATCTGCACTCCTCCATCCAAAATATCAACTCTATCAATCTCACCTTTAAAAGAATAATCACCAACTTTTAAATTAAATCCTTTTTCTAAAAATTTAACCTGAGGCAATTTCTGTTCTGCTTTTTTATAAAACTCTCTTAATGACTTACGGCCCTGATCTTTATATTTCTTTTTATTATCCTGATTATCAAACCAATCGTCTATCCAAGATTCTTCATATATTTTCAAAAGTTCATCTAAAGATACACTCAATTTTCCTTTGGCTGGTTTCTGAGCTACTGAGGAGTCAAAAAGATCAGCTTGTTTTTGTTGAGCCCGACTCAAAATTAATTTGAAAAATCTCTGCATAACTAAATGCATTGTTTTTCCATAGGAAAAAACAGCTTTGCCCTGAAGAGGAATTTTTAAAATATGAGAATAGTAATATTGCCGAGGACATGATTGATAAGCCCTGATCTGAGTAAAGGAATATTGTTTGGGTATTAATTTTTTCAAATCAGCCTTGGTAATAGTACTTTTAATTTTAATATCATTAACTTCTAAATTCTCTTTGCTAAAAACTTTTTTTTGAGTCTTTAGATCGTCTTCTAATTTAATTAAATTTAATTCCTGCAAAAATTTAGAAGGTTTTTTTAATCTTGCTCCACCATAATCTCTGGCCCAAGTAAAATATAAACCCTTTTTAGCTCTAGTCATAGCCACATAAAATAATCTTCTTTCCTCTTGCAAATGAACATCACCACCAGGTAAAATTTCTTTTACTAATTTATCTGGAATCGCAATCTTCTCTTTTCTAGCCATACTTGGAAATCTCTTATCAACTAATCCAACTATAAATACATATTTAAACTCCAAACCTTTGGCTCCATGAACAGTCATAATCTTTACTGCTTCTGGTCCTTCATTAATTTCACTATTTAATTTTCCTTTTTCACCAGATTCTATTTCTAAATTAAAAAATTCTATAAAATCTCTAACTTTTGCGGAATCATTATCTTTTTCAAAAGATTGGACTCTTTTATAGAATTGCCCTAAATAAGAAAATGTTTCATATTTTTCAGCTTCATCTAAACTATCAATATATTTTAAATAGCCCGAATCATTTAAAAAATTCCAAATTACTACCCAAACATTCTTATCTAAGGCTAACTTAGTATGCTTTTCTACTAAACTAACAATATTATTTAAAATCTTATGGGTATTTTCATCAACTCTTAAATAATAATTTATATTTTTAATAACAGCGTAAATAGAAATTGCTTTTTTCCGAGCAGCATGAGAAAAATTAATAATATCTTTAGCTTGTAATTTCCAAAACGGAAAATTCAATACTCTCCACACGGCTGATGACTCATGATAATTATCTAATAATTTTAAATAAGCAATTATATCTAAAACAATTTCCTTTTCATAAAGTCCTCGCGAGGCTACGAATTGATAAGGGATGTTTGATTCTTGTAAACCAATAGTAAAGGGCTTGGCATGGGCATTAGCTCGTACTAAAATAGCAAAATCATTCCAAGACAAATCTTTCTCTTTTTTAAGAATAGAATGAATTTTTTTAATAGTTTCTCGCACCTCATCTTTTTCATCTTGAGCTTTAATTACTTCAATCTCACCTTGATCATCAGAGCTAGCTTGTAATTTTTTACTAAGCTTATTTTTACCTTTAGACAATTTAATTTCTAAACGTTCAGGATTATTTAATTGAATAAAACCATATGATAAATCTAAAATATTTTGAGTAGAACGATAATTTTGGTTTAAAAATACTTCTTTAGCTTGGGGATAATCTTTTTTAAATCCTAAAATATTATTCATAGATGAACCCCGAAAAGCATAGATAGATTGATCATCATCACCCACAACTGTAATATTATTTCTGGGTTCAGATAAAAGTTTAATTAATTGATATTGAGCATAATTAGTGTCTTGAAATTCATCAATCAAAATATACTTAAATTGTTCTTGATATTTCTTTAAAATATTAGATCTTTCTTTAAAAAGTTTCAAACAATAAAATATTAAATCTCCAAAATCTAAAACCTCATTATCTAATAATAATTGTTGATAAACATGATAAGCATTAGCAATCTCTTCTAGCCTTTTTGTTTCTGAAATAAAATCTTCAGTAGCTCGACCACCTTTATCCATTTTTAATTTCTCAGCATATTTTAGATAATCTTTCGGTTCAATTAGCTCATCTTTACAGCGGGAAAAATGTTTAAGCATATCCCGAATAAATTTAGTTGGATTTCCTAAAGGTCGATAATAATCTAAATCAAATTTATCTAAATTTTTTCTTACCAAAATCCAAGCACCCACTTCATCTAAAATTCTAAAACTACTAGGCAAACCAATATCAATACCATAATCTTCCAAAATCTTTTGAGCAAAAGAGTGAAAAGTCATTACCCATAAATCAGCATAGCCAAAGGGCAAAGCTCTCTCAATTCTCTCTTCCATCTCATTAGCCGCTTTTTCTGT
>JAUVAE010000053.1 GCA_030591905.1 Candidatus Komeilibacteria bacterium | reverse complement strand
TAAATAGATTGGTCGTCATCACCCACGACTGTAATATTATTTCTAGGAGTTGCTAGAAGCTTAATCAATTGATATTGAGCATAATTAGTATCCTGAAACTCATCAATTAAAATATATTTAAATTGTTCTTGGTATTTTTTTAAAATATTAGGCCTTTCTTTAAAAAGTTTTAAACAATAAAACATTAAATCACCAAAATCTAATACCTCATTGTCTAATAATAATTGCTGATAAACATGATAAGCATTAGCAATTTCCTCCAATCTCTTTGTTTCAGAAACAAAGTCTTCAGTAACTCGACCACCCTTGTCCATTTTTAATTTCTCAGCATATTGAACATAATCTTGTGGAGCAATCAACTCATCTTTACATCGCGAAAAATGTTTTAACATATCTCGAATAAATTTTGTGGGGTTCCCTAAAGGTCGATAATAATCTAAATCAAATTTATCTAAATTTTTCCTTACTAAAGTCCAAGCACCTACTTCATCTAAAATTCTAAAACTACTGGGCAAACCAATATCAATACCATAATCTTCTAAAATTTTCTGAGCAAAAGAATGAAAAGTCATTACCCACAAATCTGTATAGCCAAAAGGCAAAGCCCTTTCTATTCTATTTTCCATTTCACTAGCGGCCTTTTCTGTAAAAGTCAAAGCTAAAACTTCATCAGTATTTAATTTCTGATTATTAAATAAATGAAAAACTCTCTGGGTTAAAACGGTTGTTTTACCAGTTCCGGCACCAGCTACTATTAATAAAGGACCTTCTCCATATTCAATAGCCTCTTTTTGCTCTTTATTAAGTTTTAAATCATTGTTCATATAATAAATATTACCTTTTTACAGGTTTTCAGTCAAAAAAATAACCCCAATTATTGAGGTTATTTAACAAATTCAAATTTTCCTGGATAAGGTTTTTTTCCTGTTCCAAAGCTAGATATTAGATTCCATGTAGAATTCTCATCGTTTAAATTAAAACGCAGACATTTAAAATTGGAATTCTGATTTAAATATAAACTGATTTCTAACACGATATCATTTCTTATTTTAGCAATCATAACTCTTTTGATTTTATTTATTATCATTCCATGACTAAATCTAAATTGATAACTTAAACCAATTAAATCAGATAATCTCTCAAAACCAAAATGTTTTTTTAATCTTTCCCTATAATCACAATCTATAAAAGTTGAATCATCTTGAATAATTTTCAAAATGCCAGAAATACTTTCATCTTCTCTTGTAGAGTGAGAAATCAAAAAACATTTTGAGCCTCCTTCTATAATACCTCCGGGGAAAATTCTTAAACATCTCAATGCTTCATCTTGATGCATTAAAAGACTAATTTCTAATACAGGGCTAGTTTCATCATAATTGGTGAAAAAAAACTTATTAATTGTACCTGCGATTAGATATTTTTCATCTGAATCTAAAAATTCAAATTTAAGTCTAAACATATCATCAATTTTTTCGCATTTATCGACATTAACTTCACAAAATTTTAAAAAATTTTTTTTCCAATTAAAAGACTCCTCTCTATCCTCTAACACAATTCCTCCTATTATTTATATCTCCGGACTTGATTATAACAAATTAAAAATAATTAACAAATAAAAAATGCACTAAATCGAGTTATTTTAAAAAATTCAAAATTAAAAAAATAATTTATCCCCAAAATAACATTAAAATTTCATTGACTTTGAAGTAAAATTGCTGTATAATTTCTTCTATCTTAGGTCTTTTTTTAAATTTTTAGTAAAACAAATTACAAAATGAATAAGAACGAAAACAAAATTAACAAAATAGAAGAAAAACTATTAAAACCAAATAGTGTTAAAGATTTAGCCGCTGGAGTATTATATTATAATACTGCTTCAATTCTAGGTCCTTTAATCTTATTCCTGGGTTTAGGATTCTTCTTAGATAAAACCTTAGGTACTAAACCTTACTTAATAATGATTGGACTAGGGATAGCTTTTATTACTACAAATATACTAATATTTAAAAAAATAAGAAAATTAATGAAAAAATTTGATACAAAATATCCTCCTGAAGAACTTGAACCAAATTCTGAACAAGAAGAAATAATTAATAAAGAAGAAAAATAAAAGTCATGAACATTTCATTATCAGCAGAAACAATATTTAATATCGGATCATTTGGAGTAACAAATTCATTCTTATGGACTGTGATTTTAAGTATTATTATAATGATTGTTAGTGTAACAATTACTAGAAAAGCTAAAAAAGTTCCTGGAAAATTACAAAATATTTTTGAGATGATTATAGAAGGTGCTTATGGCTTTGTTCTAAGTGTTATGGAAGATGAAAAAAAAGCTAAAAAAGTATTCCCTTTAATTTTCTCTATGTTTCTTTTAACACTCATGGCCAACTTATCTACATTTATTCCTGGACAAGCTGCTATCACAATTAAATCAGGAGAAAACATGGTACCTTTATTTAGATCAATAATGGCTGATTATAGTTTAGTATTTGTAATGACCTTAATATCTGTAGTTACTACTCAAATAGTAGCTCTTTTTGTTCATGGTCCTTTTGGATATATAGGAAAATTTATAAACATAGGTGGAATAAAAGAATTTTTTGTTCAAGCTTTTAAAGGAAATGTTAAATTTTCAATTTTAGCTCAGGGTTTTTTAGATTTCTTCTTGGGTTTTATGGATATAATTGGAGAAATTGCCAAAGTTGTTTCACTATCTTTCCGTTTATTTGGTAACATCTTCGCTGGTGAAGTTTTATTAGCAGTATTATTATTCTTAGCTCCATTTATTTTGCCCATCCCTTTTAAATTTTTAAGTTTATTAACAGCAATAGTTCAGGCTTTTGTATTTTCAGTATTAACCTTAATATTTATAAAAATGGCTTCTGAAATTGATGAGGATGAATTAGTTGAGCAAGTTACAATGTAATATTTAACAAAATTAAATAAATTTAATAAATAATAATTTAAAACTATGGAATTAGAAGCAGCAAAAGTTTTGGCAGCTGGAATCGCCGTTGGTTTTGGAGCTATTGGACCTGGAATTGGTGAAGGTATTATTGCCGGTAGAGCTTTAGCAGCCATTGGTAGAAATCCAGAAGCTAGTAGTAAAATTACACCTTTCATGTTCGCAACTATGGCTATTTCTGAATCAACAGGTATTTATGCCCTAGTTATTGCTCTATTAATATTATTTGCCTTTTAAAAATTAGTGTAATTTCTGCCCTTTTATATAAAAGGGCAGAAAAATTTTGATTTTTAATAAAAATAAATATGGAATTATTTAACGCTCTTGGTTTAAATTTAAAAATTTTACTTGCTCAATTTGTAAATTTTACAATATTTCTTTTTATTCTTTGGAAATTTGCTTATAAACCAATGCTTAAATTTTTAGATGATCGAAAAGATACAATTGAAAAAGGAATTACTGATGCTCAAAAAGCTGAAGACAGATTAATTGAATTAGGAGCAGAAAAAAAGAAAATTCTAGAAGAAACCTTGGCTCAAGCAAAAAAAGAATCTAAAGAAATTATTGAGATAGCTACTAAGGCTGGGGAAGAAAAAAGAAATATGATTATTACTAAGGCTAAAGAAGAAATCAAAGATATTATTACTAATGAAAAAGAAAAAATTACTCTAGAAAGGGCTCAGGCCATCAAGGATATAAAAGAAGAAGTGACAAACTTAGTAATCCTCTCTTTAGAAAAAGTATTGAAAAAAAGAATTGACCCGAAAAAGAACGAAAAAATAATTAAAGATATAATTAAAAAATAATAATGAAAATAACTAATAAAAAATACGCTCAAGCTTTATTTGAATCAATTCAGAATAAAAATGAAGAGGAAATTAATATAATTTTAAAAAATTTTATTGAGTTATTAATCAAAAAAAATGCTTTATCAAAAATTGATAAAATAATTAATGAATTTAATAATATTTGGAATAAAAAAAATAAAATAATTAAAGCTACTATTACCACTGCTAAAAATTTTGATGAATCAACTTTTGGATCTTTAAAAAAATATATTAAAGACCTATCAGGAGCAGAAAAATTAAAAATAGATAGAAAAATTGATGAAAATCTAATTTCAGGAACAATTATTAAATATGGTGACAGAATCCTAGATAATAGTTTAAAAACTAAAATAAACAATTTAAGAATTAAAATGACTTCAAATTACTAATATATAAATAATTAAATATAAATAAATTTATGGAAATATCTAAAGATTTCATTGTAGAACAATTAAAAAAACAAATTTCTGATTATAAATCTGAAACTAAAGAAGAAATAGTCGGTAAAGTCATAGAAATTGGTGATGGTATTGCCAAAATTTCTGGACTAGACGATATAATGATGTCCGAAATGATTGAATTTGAAAATGAAAAAGGTAATAAAGTGTATGGTGTAGCTTTAAATTTAGAAGAAGGTGAAGTTGGAGCAATCATTCTTGGTGATCATATAAAAATTAAAGAAGGTGATAAAGCTAAATGTTTAAGAAAAATATTATCAATTCCAGTTGGTGAAAATTTAATTAGTAGAGTTGTAAATCCTTTAGGAGAACCAGTAGATGGAAAAGGTGCTATTGAAACTAAAAAGACTTATCCAATCGAAAAGGTTGCTTCTGGTGTTATTACTAGAGAATCAGTTAGCGAACCCCTTCAAACTGGTATTAAATCTATAGATTCAATTATTCCTATTGGTCGTGGACAAAGAGAATTGATTATTGGTGATCGTCAAACTGGTAAAACTGCTATTGCTATAGATACGATTATCAATCAAAAAGGTCAAAATGTAAAATGTATTTATGTTGCTATTGGACAAAAAGAATCTAAAATCGCTAACATTTTAGAAAAATTAGAAAAAGCTGGTGCTATGAAATATACAACTATTGTCTTAGCTGGTGCTTCTGATCCAGCCTCTTTATTATATATTGCTCCTTATGCCGGTTCTTCTATAGCTGAATATTTCTTAGATCAAGGTGAAGATGTTTTAATTATTTATGATGATTTATCAAAACATGCTGTTTCTTATCGTGAAATTTCATTATTACTTAAAAGACCACCGGGAAGAGAAGCTTATCCTGGAGATGTATTTTATCTACATTCTAGACTCTTAGAAAGATCTTGTAAGTTAAATAAAGATCATGGTGGTGGCTCAATTACTGCTTTACCTATTATTGAAACTCAATCTGGTGACGTATCTGCTTATATTCCAACTAATGTTATTTCAATTACTGATGGACAAATATTTTTAGAATCTAACTTATTTAATCAAGGACAAAGACCAGCTATTAACGAAGGAAT
>JAUVAE010000103.1 GCA_030591905.1 Candidatus Komeilibacteria bacterium | reverse complement strand
TACCCTTTTTATTTTATTTAACAGTGTACTTTTATGTATGTCCATATTAATTAATAATTTTTTCATTGTTTTATATTCTTGTTCTATTACTATTTGTGTATTTTTCATAATATTTGTTTTGTTAATTATTAGTATTTAATTCTTGTACAAATGTATCTTGAAATAGCAATATTATTGAAGGGTTATGAGTGAAGCGTCTAAAATTAACAGTGAAGTATCCAAAAAAGGAATTGAACTTCAAAAAAGGAAATTTGGTAAGGGTATTACTTAAAAATGAAAACTTCAGCGAAACATTAAGGGTAAATTGTTTAAAAGAAAGTGAATTTGGAGATGAATAAGTTAAAGATAAAGAAATAGCCTCTTAAAATATTGAAGGACCTATCTTTTGCTTAACTTTATAAAAAAATGTTAGAATGACAAGTTATAGGTAATGAAAAATAAAAAACTAAAAATTCTATTAGCTCTAGCGGGGATTATTATAATCATAGCACTATTACTTCCTGGAATTGTAAAACGATACGCAATTAATCATAGTAAGGAATTAGTTGGTCGACAAATTCACCTAGAAAAGTTAAAAGTCAATTATTTTACGGGGACTATCAAGGTCATTGATTTTAAAATGCTTGAGCAAAATGAACAAGACAATTTTATATTTTTTGACACTTTAATAGTAAACCTAGAACCTTTGCAGTTATTTAATGATAAAATTGAAATTGAAGATTTCTATCTTAAAGGTCTAGATGTTAATGTATCGATGAAGGATTCTATTTTTAGTTTTGACGATCTTATTGCTTTCCATACAGCTGTAGAAGATTCTATTAATCAAGGTAATGAAGAAAATCCTTTTAAATATAGTTTATCCAATATAGAATTGAAGAATGCTAATTTTCATTTTAATGATCAAAACATAAACCACACTACCGATATTAAAAATATATCTTTTTTAGTGCCTTTTATTGGATGGGATCAAGAAGATAAAAGCAATGCTGATGTTAAATTTAATTTTGAGAATGGTGGCTATATCGAATCTATATTAAATATAAATCCTATAGATGGCGAATATGATACTACTTTAGTAATTAGTGATTTATATTTAGATTCATTTTATAAGTATGTTTTAGAATATGCAGAGATTAACAGCTTTAGTGGTTTAGTAAATTCTAAAATAGATATTATAGGAAACACCAACAATGTCATTAATTCAATCATTACTGGAAAAGTAAATGTCAATGATTTTACAATGACCGATATTAATAACAAAACCTTTCTGTCGGCTAAAGAAATGTATGTAGATATACAAAAATTAGATTATACCAATAGTTCTTATATAATTGATTCATTAATAATTAACGATTCGTATACCTTTTTTCAATTAGACTCTCTTACAAATAACTTCTTTAAAATTTTTAAGATAGAATCTTCAGAAAATGAAAACACATTGGTTAATATAGATACTACAAAGGCTAATGTAACTGAAGAAAGTAAATTCTATTACGCCATTAACCATTTAGATGTTAATAGAGGAGTGTTAGACTATACAGACAACCTCACAGGAAAACCATTTAATTATCATTTAAGTGAAATAGATATTAAAACCGATAGTATCTTAAGTGATTCTAAATGGGTAGATATACAGTCGGAAATGTTACTTAATAACCGAGGCACATTAAAAGCAGAACTTGGGATAAACCCTTCAAACCCACTAAATATTAATTTAGATTTTTCGATTGAAAAGTTTTTATTGTCAGATATTAATATTTATTCTAATTATTATACTGGTCATACCATATTAGAAGGTGATATGTATTATTATTCAAATTCAATTATCACCAATGGTGATATAGTAAGTGAAAATAATTTATTAATAAAAAATGTCTCATTAAAAAACAGTAAAGGAGGTCTTTATAGTTTACCTCTTAAGTTTGCTATTTTTCTGTTAAAAGATAAAAATGGAGATGTTAATTTAGAAATACCTTTAAGAGGTAATTTAAATGATCCATCGGTTAATGTGAGTAAAATAATATGGAACACATTTAAAAATTTAATAGTAAAAGCAGCAACCAGTCCAGGAAGATTATTAGCTGGTTTGGTTGGTGGTGACCCAAAAGATATTGAAGAAATTAGTTTTAATTATTTAGACACCACACCTTCAGATAAAAATAAAAATCAATTAAATAAACTTCTTGATTTAGAACAGAAAAAAGAAGGTATTAAGATTGAAATGATTTATTATGTTGATGAAAATTTACAAAAAGAAGCCATTGCTAAAGACGAGGCGGGAAAATTATATTATAAAGAAACTCAAAAAGATTATTTGAAAGATGAAAAAGGATTCAAATTATTTTTATTAAGTAAAACAACTACGGATTCCTTAGATTTTAAACAATCTTATTTGGCTATAACAAATCCTAGTATCATTGATTCTATTGCTAAAAACAATTCAAAATTATTAATTTCAAATACAGAGAAATACTTACGTATGGCAAACGATTCTACACAAATAAAAATTTTATTTTCAGATTCTAAAGCACCAGAAAACACTGGATCACGACCTATTTTAAAAGTGAATTTCTCTATACAGGATGATAATTAAAGGAGTTTTTCAATGTAATCCTTATGGGATTTGCTTTATTTGTGCTTTATTTGTTAATCTCTGGCTCCCCTTATAGTTATAGCTTTTTGGGTAACTCATAGTGGATGTTATTATAGCTGGACTTGTTTACAATGTTATAACACCAAATAAAAACTAATACATTTTTTAATTTAATATGGGAAAAGACGTTTTGATTAATATTGGGATAGCTTTTATTGCTTTGTTAGCTTTATGGGCAATTATTTTTTTTGTCAACAGATTATTTAAATGGATATACAAGAAAATTGAAACTCAAACAGGGAATAAAATAAAAGGGCTTAATATTAAAAAATATCAAGTGCTTACACCTGTATACATAGCCAAGTTAATTATTGGGGCATTAAAAATTTTAAAAGTATTTATTCTGATAATTATATTTTATTTTTGGCTTCCTTTATTATTTAGCTTATTTCCAGAATCTAAAAAAATTGCTGATATAC
>JAUVAE010000026.1 GCA_030591905.1 Candidatus Komeilibacteria bacterium | reverse complement strand
TTGCCACTTTAGATGGATTTTATTTTGATTCAATTGAAAATGTAATTAAAAATAATGGCGAAATTCCAAAGTTTGACAATAATCAAATATCAAAAGACATGCAGAAAAAATATTTACAAATTTTAAAAAATTTTGAGTCTAATAATTAATTTGATATGCTAAAAGCAATTATCTACGACCGTATATCAACCAAGGAATAAAATATTGTTTAAAAAAATTAACCAGTCTCTCAAGAACTGGTTTTTTTATTTACCTTAAATAATGTATAATTACCTCATGGAAAATAACTCGCCTTCAAATAAATTAGTAAAAAATACTGGCTATTTTACTATGGCCTTAGTTATCCAAAAAGTAATCTCCTTTACTTATTTTTCTTTTTTAGCAACTCAAATTGGTTCTGAAAAAATTGGTCAATACTTTTTTGCCATTTCTTTTGTAACCATTTTTTCAGTATTTCTTGATTTTGGATTAAGTAGTTTATTAACTAGAGAAATAGCTAAAGCCAAAGAATCAATTCAAAAACTAGTTTCTAATGTTATCGCTATCAAGTTAGTTACTTCGGTTATTATCCTAATTGCTATTTATATTACTATTAATCTATTGAATTACGACCTAAATATTAAAAATCTGGTTTATTTATCTTGTATTACTATGTTAATAGATAGTTTTACTCTAACTTTTTGGGCGATTATTAGAGGTAAGCATAATTTGAGCTTTGAAAGTATTGCTTCCGTGGTATTTCAAGTTATTGTTTTAATTCTAGGTTATATAACCCTGCAACATACTCATGATCCTTTCTTATTATTAATAGTTTTATTAGTTGCCAGTTCTTTTAATTTAATCTTCTCCGGATCGGTTTTAAGATTTAAATATAAAATATCCTTACGCCCTATTTTAAATAAAGAATTTGCTAAAAAATTAATTCTGATTGCTTGGCCTTTTGCCTTAGCCGCTATATTTATGAGAATCTCGGGTAGTATTGATTCTATTTTCTTGTCAAAATTTTCTGGTGATCAAGCAGTAGGCTATTATTCCTTACCCTATAAAATAACTTTTGCTTTCCAATTTATACCCATGGCTTTTGTAGCCTCACTTTATCCGGCCTTTACTCATTTCTTTAATTATGAAAAAGAAAAATTAAAAAATACTTTTAATAAAAGCATTATTTACCTTTTAATATTTTCTATTCCTATTGCCGCAGGAATATCGGTCATGGCCAGAACTATTATTTTAAATATCTATCAGGAACAATACACTCCTTCGATTCTGACATTACAAATATTAATTTTTAATTTACCATTGATATTTTTAACCTTCCCAATGGGTGCTTTATTAAATGCTGCTAATCTCCAAAAAATACATACTAGAAATATAGGATTTACTATGATTGTCAGTATTATTGCTAATATCATCTTAATCCCTATTTATTCACATGTAGGGGCCGCTATAGCGTCAATTTTAGCCACTATTTGCTATTTAATCTTAAATACTATCAGTTCTCATCAAGTCGTTAAATTCAACTCTAAAGATATAGGTTCTAATCTTTCTCGAATTATTTTAGCTTGTTTAATAATGGTTCTTAGTCTATTTTTCTTCAAAGATAAATTACATTGGTTATTCAATATTGTCTTATCTGGCACTCTCTATATGATAATGACTTTTGCATTACGAATTTTGACAAAAAAAGACTTACTTTTTGTTAAACAAATATTTAAAAAATAAAAATAAACTGTTGATAAATTATCTAGCTTTTATAAGGCTAGATTTTTGCTTTATGCTTTTAAATAGCGTATAATTGAAAATATGAAACTGGTTTTGAAAAGAACAATCCAGACATTTTTAGTGTCAGCATTTATATTAATTGCTGTTGTTTTTGTGTTCAATAATGCTATAGCTGAAAATAATGAAAATCAAGAACTAGTTCTCAGATTAAAAACTGGTCAATTATTACTTTTCAAATTTGATAATTCCGTTGACCTTGATGAAATTAAAAATGATTATCAAAAATATGATGAGATTGAAACAGTTAGTGAAAATAATGAATACACAATTTCCGCCCTACCTAATGATCCAGATTTAAAATTACAAACTTACCTTAAACAGGTTCAAGCAGATTCCGCTTGGACTTGGGCTCGAGAAGCAGAAGATGTGATTATTGCTATCGTTGACACTGGCGTTCAATTAGACCATCCTGATTTAAAAAGTAATTTCTGGATAAACGAAGACGAAATCAATGACAATGAAATTGATGATGATTTTAATGGTTATACAGATGATATCTATGGCTGGGATTTTGTTAATAATACAGCAGATAATAATGTAAAAATAGGTAGCGGATATCAAAAGTATGCCGTGAATCATGCTACGGTTGTAGCTGGAATAGCTGCCGGAGTTGCTAATAATGGTCAAGGAATAGCTGGTATTGCTTGGAAAGCAAAGATAATGTCTTTAAGAGCTATAGATAGTCAAGGACAAGGAAATACTTATAATGTTGCTCGAGCTATAGATTATGCTGTTAAAAATGGCGCTGATGTTATAAATTTAAGTTTTGTGGGCAGTAAGAGTGATCCTATTTTGGGAGGATCTATTCAAAGAGCTTATCAGGCTGGGGTAGCAGTAGTAGCTGCTGCTGGTAATGAAATAAGCTTCGGAATTGACTTAGATAAACAAATAAGATATCCAATCTGTTATGATTTTGATAAAAACATGGTTTTGGGAGTTGGATCAGTAGATGCTAATAATAAAATATCAAATTTTTCTAATTTTAGTAAAAACTGTATAGATATTATGGCTCCTGGAGAAAATTTTTATAGTACTCAAGTTTATCAACCAGGATTAAGAGACTTTAAAAATGCTTATGGAGACTCGTGGTCAGGAACATCTTTTGCAGCACCGCTAATCTCAGGAACAATAGCTTTAATTAAAAAAATAGATCCTAATTTTACTATTGAAGAAATATACAGATTAATAAAAGAAAATGCTAGTGATATTTCATTTAAAAACTTTGCTAAAAGAGAAAAAATAGGTGCAGGATTATTAAACATAAATGAAACTCTATTGGCTGCTAGAAGGTTGAAAAAAACTCGAAGCATGTCATTAATCACTATTCCAACCAAAGGAATTAATCCTGACATTAAATTTTTTGACCAAAAAACTGGCCAAATTGATCTTAAAAATTTAGATAAAGATTATTACAATTATGCTTATCAAATAGCATCAGGGGACTTAAACGATGATAACCAGCAAGAAATAATAATTTCTAAAACTAATTGGCAAGGAACTAAAATTAACATTTATAACAAAGAACTGGAATTAATTAATAGTTTCGATCTTGATTTTAAAACTGTTATAAGTTTAGAAGTTGGTGATATATATAATAATAAAAGAGAAAAAATCATCATCGGAGCTCCGGCCAACACTGAACCTCGGGTTTATATATATGATAGTAAAGGAAAATTACTTCATAATTTTTTAGTCTATGACGAAAAATTTAAAGGAGGTGTTTCAGTAACTATTGGTGATGTTGATGGAGATCATAGAAATGAAATAATTACTGCCCCAGCTGGGAATGGGGGTCCTCATATTAGAATATTTGATAAAAACGGAGGATTAAAAGCCCAATTTTTTGCTGGTAATAAAAATTTTAGAGGGGGATTAAATATTGAAGCTGGTAATTTAAACAAAGACCGAAAAGAAGAAATTGTAATATCACCAAAAAACAATAGTTCACCTTATATACTTATTTATGATTTAAATGGAAAATTACTTTCTAATTTCTTAGCTTATACAAAAAGTTTCCAGAAAGAAGTAAGTATTGAAATAGCTGACATAAATTCTGATTATAAAAATGAAATTATAACTTCAGCTGGAGCTGGAGGAGGACCCCATGTCCGTATATTTGATTTACAAGGCAATCTTATCAAACAATTTTTTGCTTATAATGAATATAATTTAAACGGCGTTTATCTAACAAAATTTATAAAAAATGATTCTTAAATTATTAAACAAGTACCCAATATTAATACAAATAACTAAATTTGGGTTGATTGGAACATTTAATTTTATAGTTGATTTGTCAATATATTTACTTTTAACCCGTCAATTATTTTTTTATTATATTTTAGCTCATGTTATAGCTTTTTTAATTGCCAATTCAGTGAGCTTTATTTTAAACAAAAATTTTGCTTTTCAAGATAAAGATAAAAATAAAATATTCATAAAATATATCAAATTCTTAGGATTTACTCTGTTTTCTTTAATTATCTCTGGAGCAGTTCTATTTATTTGTGTTCATTACTTGAAAATGTTTGACGTTTATGGAAAAATACTAGGTGCCATCATAGCTGCTATTTGGAATTTTATAATGTATAAATTTATGGTATTTTCATATAAAAATGATAAAATAAATACAATATAATTAAAATAAATTAACAAATCTATGGGAATATTTAACTTTACAAAAAAAACAAAACCTCTGAAAACAAATAATGTCTCTCCTCTAAAAAAACAAAATCCTAGACCAGATTTTGGTAAAAAAGTAATTTTTGATAAAAAAAATATATTAGTTATTGGTGGGGCCGGATTTATTGGATCTAACTTTATAGATCGCTTATTAGAAAAACATAAAGTAATATGTATTGATAACTTTATAACTGGTAATACTGCTAATATTCAGCAATTTTTACAATTTCCTGATTTTAGTTTTTTAAAACATGATATGAGTCAGCCGATAGATTTAGAAAAATTAAATGAATTAAAAAAATTTAATATAGAATGGCAAGGAATCCAAGACATTATATATATGGCTTGTCCGACCTCTTATAAAGACTATAATAAATATGCCATAGAAACAATTGATGCTAACTCTATAGCTTTAAAAAATGCTCTAGAATTAGCCGTCAAATACAAATCAAGATTCTTATTTGCATCATCAGCTGCAATATATGGAGATGCTCAGGATATTGATGGTCAAATCAAAGAATCCTATATTGGTAAAACTGATCATCTAGAACCAAGATCTGCCTATAATGAAGGGAAGCAATTTGCGGAAATGATGGTATTTAATTATCACGAAAAATACGACTTAGATATTAGTATTGCTAGAATATTTTCAACCTATGGACCCAGAATGATGCTTGATGATGGCCGATTAATACCTGATTTTATTAAAAATGCTATGCAAAATAAAGATTTAATCATTAATGGAGACGAAAAGAAAATAACTTCCTTTTGCTATATTGAAGATATGATAGATGCCTTATTAAAATTCATGGACACTCCAATATTTGAACCCTTAAATTTAGGTAGCTCTGATGAAGTATTAGTTAAAGAAATAGCTGAAAAAATTATTAAATTAACAAATTCAAAATCTAAAATTGTTTTTCATGATGAATTCAAATATTTTCAAAGAAAATTAATTCCTGATATTACTAAGGCTAAAGAAAGTTTAGGATGGATGCCAATGACAAATCTAGAAAAAGGACTAAGCAAAACAATTGAACATATTCAAAGAGAAAAAAGCTCCTTAACCCCAGACAAATTAAATTTAAACAATTAAACAGTAAATAGTTAAATAGTTAAATAGTTAGTAGTTTGTAGAAAAAACTTAAATTACAAAAACTACCTACTACAAACTACCTACTACAAACTACCTACTACAAACTAAACATATGAATAAATACTTTTTTACATCTGAATCAGTCACCGAGGGTCATCCTGATAAAATATGTGACCAAATAAGTGATAGCGTTTTAGATACAATTTTAAAAGATGATCCTCATGGTCATTGTTGTTGTGAATGTTTTGCAACTACTGGTCTGATTGTTGTGGGCGGTGAAATAAGTACTTCCACTTATGTTGATATTTCCAAAATAGTTCGAGAAATATTGAAAAAAATCGGTTACAATAATCCAGCTTATGGAATAGATTATGAATCCTGTGCTGTTTTAACAGCTATTGATGAACAATCCACTGATATCGCTCAAGGAGAAGATATTAGTAAAGGTGAACATAAGGCTATGGGTGCTGGAGATCAAGGAATGATGTTTGGTTATGCCTGCGATGAAACACCGGAATTCATGCCTTTACCAATAACCTTAGCCCATAAATTAACTAAGAAGTTGGCTGAAGTCAGAAAAAATAATACTCTAAAATATCTTCGACCGGATGGTAAATCACAAGTTACAGTTGAATATCAAGACGATAAACCCATTGCTGTAAACACAGTAGTAGTTGCTGCTCAACATGATGAAAGTATTAAATTAGAAAACTTAAGAAAAGATATTACTAAAGAAGTAATTAAACCAGTTTTAGGAGAATACTTTAATGAAAATGTTAAAATCTTAATTAATGAAACTGGAAAATTTGTTAAAGGAGGACCAGCGGCTGACACTGGTTTAACTGGTCGCAAAATCATTGTAGATACTTATGGTGGAATGGGTCGACATGGTGGAGGATGTTTTTCTGGAAAAAGTCCTAATAAACAAGATAGAAGTGGAGCCTACATGGCTAGATATGTTGCTAAAAATTTAGTGGCAGCTGGCTTAGCTAAAAAAATAGAAATTGAGGTATCTTATGCTATTGGTTATCCAGAACCGCTATCTATTATGGTAAATTCTTTTAAAACTAGTAAATTATCAGATGAAGAATTAGAAAAAATAGTTAGAGAACATTTTGACTTCAGGCCCGCTGGAATAATAAAAAATTTAGATTTATTAAAACCTATTTATACTCAAACAGCCAGCTACGGACATTTTGGACGAAATGATTTAGATTTACCTTGGGAAAAATTAAACAAAGTAGAAGAATTAAAAAAATATTCACCCTGTTAAATAATTTTAAATCTAATTTATATGTATCATAACTATGTTTTATATATAAATAAGAAAAAGGATTTTATAGGGGATTTAATAAATTTAAAATTAAGATTTAATTTGCCAATCTCTTAAAAGAGTAATGATATAAATCTTATTTAATAGGGTAAAAATAATCATATGAATATATTAGTAACTGGTGGAACTGGTTATATTGGATCACATACTATAGTAGAACTACAGAATAAAGGTTTTGATGTTTTTATAATCGATAATTTATCTAATTCTCAAATAGAAACATTAGATCAAATTGAAAAAATTACTGGACAAAAGCCTAAATTTACTAAATTAGATCTTTGTAACTATCAAGAATTGGCTAAATATTTTGAAAATAATAATGACTTTGATGCTGTTATTCATTTTGCTGCTCTTAAAGCAGTCGGAGAATCAATTCAAAATCCTGCTAAATATTATCAAAACAATCTCAATTCTTTAACAAACCTTTTAGACTTAATGTCTAAACATAATCTATCAAATTTGGTTTTTTCCTCTAGTGCCAGTGTTTATGGAGATGTTGAAAAGTTTCCAATTACTGAAAAAGCTCCAATTAAAAAACCAGAGAGTCCTTATGGTGATACCAAAATCATTGGTGAAAAAATAATTAAAGGTGTTACTGAAGTAAAAAATAATTTTTCAGCAATTACTTTACGTTATTTTAATGTTATTGGCGCCCATGATTCAGCTTTAATTGGAGAATTACCAAGTGGTATTCCAGAAAATTTAATTCCTTTTGTAACTCAAACTGCTATAGGTAAAAGAAAGGAATTAAAAATCTTCGGAAATGACTATGATACTCCTGATGGAACTTGTATTCGAGATTATATTCATGTTGTTGATTTAGCTCAAGCTCATATTGCTGCCTTAGAAAGATTGATTGATAAGAATAATAAAAATGCTTATGAGATTTTTAATATTGGCACAGGACAAGGAACTTCAGTAATGGAAATTATTAATACTTTTGAAAAAATAAGTAGCCAAAAACTAAAT
>JAUVAE010000035.1 GCA_030591905.1 Candidatus Komeilibacteria bacterium | reverse complement strand
TGGAGCTTATAAATTTAAATCAGAACCAAAATTAGCTCTTGATTTAATAAAAGAAGTCGCTAAGAAAGTTAATGTCGCCTTAGTAATGCATGGTTCTTCTTCAGTACCAGCAGAATTGAGAGACAAAATAAATAAATATGGTGGTGATATGCCTAATGCCTGTGGTGTTCCAATTGAAAGCATTCAGCAAGGAATTCAGAATGGTATTTCTAAAATTAATGTTGATACTGATTGCCGAATGGCAATGACTGGAGAAATTAGAAAGGTTTTTGTAGAAAGTCCAGAAAAATTTGATCTTAGAGATTATCTTAGACCGGCTCGAGAAGCTATGGCTGAGTTAGTAGCATCTAGGATGGAATCTTTTGGTCAGGCAGGGCATGCCAGTGATTATAAGCCTTTAAGTTTAGAGCAAGCTAAAGAAGAATATTATTCACCCTGTTAAATAATTTTAAATTATTGATATGTATTGTATTTATATTTTACAATCAGAAAAGATAAAAACTTTTGTACAGAGTACGCAAAAAATTTAAAGTTAAGATTTAAGTTGTATTGTAATGAAAGGGTAGCCCCAGCTAAAATAGAAGACCATTAAAATTAATTTATTATGAAGTGTTCCTAAATCGGCAAGATGCAACTCATTAAGAAAAGCATTTAAAGACTTTTATGATAAAATGTTTATAAAGAATAGATTTAAATCTTATTTAACAGGGTAAATATGACTATAACTGGAAAAAAACAAAAGCAAATTGCAGTTATCACTGGTGGCGGAGATGCCCCAGGATTAAATGCAGTTATTAAAGGTATTGTAATTAAAGCTAAAACATTAGGTTATGATGTGCTTGGTTTTAAGCAAGGTTGGAAAGGTCTTATTGAGGATTCTGTTTATGGAAAATTAGATTTGGACGAAGTGGAGAACATTCATATGACTGGTGGAACAATATTAGGAGCTTCTAGAACAAATCCTTATCAAATTGATAAGGGAGAAGAGAAGATTATTGAATCTTTAAAGAAAAATAATTGTGACTATTTAATAGCTATTGGTGGAGATGATACTTTGGGGGTAGCTAATAAACTATATAAAGCTGGAGTTAAAGTTGTGGGAATTCCTAAGACCATTGATAATGATTTATCTGGAACTGATTGCACTTTTGGTTTTGATACTGCTATTAATCGAGCTATGGAGCAGATTGAGAATCTACATACTACAGCTAAGAGTCATGATCGGGTAATTGTGGTGGAAGTAATGGGTCGGCACGCTGGTTGGTTAGCACTAGACTCTGGTTTAGCTGGTGGAGCTCATTATATTATTCTTCCAGAAGAAAAGTTTGATGTTAAGAGTATTTGTGATTTAGTGAAAAAAAGAAAAGAAGATAACAAAAATTATTCTATTATAGTTATTTCAGAAGGAGCTAAGCCAGTAGATGATAATTGGTTTGAAGATGAAGAAGAAAAAGATTCTTTTGGAAACGTAGTTTTAAAAAAGAGAAATTTAGCGAATCATTTAGTTAAAGAAATAGAGAAGAGAACTGGAGCCGAAACTAGACATGTTGTTCTGGGACATACTCAACGAGCTGGTAAACCAACAGCTTTTGATAGAGTTTTAGGTTTAAGGCTGGGAGTAGAAGCAGTAGAATTAGTTGATAAAAATGATTTTGGGAAAATGGTGAATGTACGAGGTACAGAAATACAGACAGTAGATTTAAGTGAGGCTTTAGAGAAAAATAGAGTGGTGCCAGTAGAAAGAATTAAACATATGAAATTATTTACCCGCTCACCTTTTTAAGAAAAAGGTGAGCGGGTTTAGAGAATAGATTTGATTATACTTATAGATAAGAAAAACAGCTCTGAAATTTAGAGCTGTTTTTCTTAAAATATTTTTAATTGAATTATTCTGGCGAGAAATTTTTATTAGTATTTCTTTTATCTAAAAGATTCATCATAGATTTTATCGTTACTTTTTCATGAATACTAACTATTGTATCTTTTTCTCGGATTTTTTCTAAGTCAGCTTCATTGTTAAACGGTGCAATACAAAGGGGTCCTCCTTTTTTAGGACGAGTTATAGCGACATTTAAGAGTTCTTTTTTTTCTTTAAGTATTTTTTTAGGATTTTCTAAACTATTTTTGCTTTTTCTAGTTTTTAGTTCAGGATACTCTTTGGGCATAAATGGAAATTCAGGAGCTTTTTCAGACATATATTTATTATTACTATCACTTTATTAATATAACATATTTTAAAGAAGAAAACAGCTTTAAAAATGGAAATACTTCAGGAAGATTTTAATTAAAAGGAATTATTGACAAATTGTTGAATTTAAACTATAGTTAACAGTTGAAAATAAAAAATATAAGGAGGATAAGATGAAGAAGGTTAAAGATAGTGCTTTACAGATGACGATTTTTAATTTTATAGAGCAAAAGGATGAAGAAGAAAAAGAGAATATTGAGCGTAATAAAAGAATTCTTGAAATGAAGTCTGTTGCAAAGAAATTAGGTTTGCAGCTAAAAAAATCTGATAAGTGGGAGGAAGATGCTTATTTTGTTGAGGATTCTTGGTTAGAACCGAATTTTTTTGAAGCTCGTTTATATGCTTTAAAAATAACTTATGATTGTTTAGGAGATAATTCTTTAGTTTTTATTCCTACTGGTTTAGGGAAAACTTACATAAAATTACTCTTATCGATTATTTATCTAAAGAAGAATCCTAGTAAAAAAGTTGTTTTTTTAGCGCCAACAAAGGTTTTATGTCATCAGCATTGTTCGAAAATAAACGATTTATCGTCTAAAGTTAAAGCAGGGGAATTAACTGGTTGGACCAATAGAAAAGATAGGTTGAGTGTCTGGGAGACTCATTCAATAATAGTGGCTACCCCGCAGACCATTTTAGCAGAGTTAGATCAGGCCAATGGAGTTGGAAAGATCGAAGATGTTCAAGTTATAATTTTTGATGAAGTCCATAATTTGACAGGGGATTATGCTTATACTTTGTTAGCTAAAATTTATACAGAGTTTAAATCCATTAGAATTCTTGGATTTTCAGCATCTCCTGATTCCCAAATAGAGAAGTTGGAAAAATTAAGGAAAACTCTTCAAGTTTCCTATCAAAATATAATAACTAGGACAGAGGAAAGTCCAGATGTTAAGCCTTATATACATCATAAAAGTGTAGTTCCGATATTCTTGAAACGAAGTACGTCTAGTATTCAAAAAACTCTCAAGAGCCTCATGACTGAAGAGTTGGCAAACATCATTGATAAAATGATTAAGAAATTTAAATCATTTAAGGTGTTTAACGGAAGGTTCGAAGAGTCAATAAGGGAATGTCTTTATTATGACGATGAAAAGATTACTGGTATTAATGTTAAAAAGTTCAATCTTTTAAAAGAAGAAGTCCAAAAATATTTGGAAAGGAATCCTAAATGTTCAAGGTGTTATGATTTTTTTGTAGATTGGGCCTTAGTGATGATATTTAATTGGGCCGTGACCTGTATCAATAACGGTCTTAATGAGTTTAGAAGCTTTCTTGAAAAAAAGTACTATGGTGATAAATCTAAAAAAAGAAAGTCTAGTCAATCAAAAATACCCAAATCACAGGAAAATTTCTTAAATAATCCAAAAATTCAACTGGCGATTAAGATTCTTCATGACAATAAGTTATGGAGTAAAAGAGATCTAAAGTTTGTTAGTTTAGAATCTTCTGATCATAATCAAAACATGGATTGGGGTTTGATGTATGAGGATGAAAAATTAGAACAGATAAAAAAGCTTATTTCTCGTCGTTATGGTAGTCAAATATTGATTTTTACATCATATAGAGACACTTTAAATAAAGTTATAAGTTTTTTGGAATCAAATTTTTCACTTCTCAAAATAGATAAACTAATAGGACAGACCAATAAGTTTGATGATGCTGGTATGAAGCAGAAAGAACAGATTGCCGTTCTAAAAAAGTTTAGAAATAGAGAGATTGATATATTAATTTCAACCTCAATAGGAGAACAAGGATTGAATTTTCCTTCAGTTGATATCGTGATATTTTATGAACCCATTACAGACATCAGAAGATGTATTCAGAGAATGGGAAGAACAGCTAGATACAGAGAAGGTACTGTTTTTATTCTTCTTTACAAAGGAGAGAAAGAAGAAAGAATATTTTATATTTTTAAGGCCCGAGAAAAAAGGGTTAAGGAAATAATAAAATTCTATGAAGATTATAAAGGTTCTATTTATTAATGAACCTTTTCATAAAATTAAAAAGAGAGTTAAGATAAAATCGAAACTCTCTTTTCTTTTTTTAAATTTAGTTAAAAATACTTGACTAATATATAAATATGATGTATATTTACTCTATGAGATGTATATTTATATATTATTTATCCCGTTATATTACAAACTAGAAAACAATTTAAAGTAATAAGAAGAACGAGATAGAATTAATTATAAAAATAAAGCCTAATAATTTATTAATATTTAATGGGATGAATAAAAAAGCTACAAAATCAGAGTGTATTAAACGGAGTAAAACTAAACAAGAAAGATTTAAATGTTTGGCTGAATATCGGACTAATGAAATTCTAAGAAAGATTAGAATATTGGGAAATTGTTCCAATCGGAGTTTTTATAGTTATTCTGAGGAAGAAATAGAAAAAATATTTAATGAAATAGAAGAAGCTTTAAAAAAGACCGAAGTAAAGTTTACTTTTTCAAAAAAGAAAAAATTTAAATTATAAATTAATAAATAATTATAAAAATTATGTCAGAAGTGTTAAATGATACAAATTTTGAACAATTTATCAAAGATAATAAAAATGTAATGGTAGATTTTTTTGCAGAGTGGTGTGGGCCCTGTAAAATGTTAGGACCGATTATTGATGAGATAGCAGAAGAGTCTCAAGATAAGGACATTAAAATTGTTCAGCTTAATGTAGAAGAATCACCACAAACAGCTCAAAAGTTTGAAGTGATGAGTATTCCAACCATTATTTATTTTAAAGATGGAGAAGTTTACGATACTACTATGGGTTTAATGCCCAAAGATCAGTTAAATGAAAAAATAGATAATTTGATTAGTGGATAGTTAATTGTTAAACTTGTTGTATGATTAATTTCTATAGCAAGTTTATTTAGCGACATAGAGCGAGAGAAATATAAAAGATTACTTTTATATTTCCGAGCCGAGGAGCTAACACAGGAAACCTTTATTTTTTAGGAATTTGTTATTAATAATTTAATTTATGAGTCCCTTTTTAAGCACAATAGATAATTTAATTAAGGCTGGAAAAACTGCTTCAATTAATAAGGAGGTAATTTTAAAATTGCAAAATCCAGATAGATTTGTAGAGGCCTGTATTCCGGTGAGAATGGATGAGGGGAATTTAAAGTTTTTTAGAGCTTACCGAGTTCAATACGATAATAGCAGAGGTCCTTATAAAGGAGGTATTAGATTTCATCCTCAAGTTGATTTGGAAGAGGTTAAGGCTTTAGCTTCTTTAATGACAATTAAATCTGCAGTTGTAGACATTCCTATGGGGGGAGCCAAGGGCGGAGTTTCTATTAATCCTAAAGAATTGTCAGAAAAAGAAATTGAAAATTTGTCTCGAGGATGGGCACGAGTTTTTGTAGATGTAATTGGACCTAATAAAGATGTACCCGCTCCAGATGTTTATACTAATGCTCAGATTATGGATTGGATAGAGGATGAATACTCTCAGATTATTGGAAAAAAAACACCAGCAGTGATTACTGGTAAGTCGATTAAAAATGGTGGATCATTGGGTAGGGATAAAGCTACCGGTTTAGGATCTTTTTATGTATTTGAAAATTTATTATCTAAATTAGATTTAGGAAATAATTTGAAAATTGCTGTGCAGGGTTTTGGTAATGCTGGCAGAGTCTTTATTGATTATGCAGTTCAAAAAGGTTATAAAATAGTAGCAGTATCAGATTCTAAAGGTGGGGTTTATAATAAAGATGGTTTAGATATTGAAAGATTAAAAGTTCATAAGAAAGAAAATGGATCTGTTCAAAATTTTGGAGCTCTAAAAAATATTAGCAATGAGAAATTATTAGAATTAGATGTAGATATTTTAGTTTTAGCGGCTTTAGAAAATCAGATTACCAGAGAGAATGCAAATGATATAAAGGTTAAATTGATATTGGAAATTGCTAATGGCCCCATAATTAAAGGAGCTGACAAGGTCTTAGAAGAAAAAGAAATTGTGGTTTGTCCAGATGTTTTAACTAATGCTGGCGGAGTAGTTGTTTCTTACTTTGAATGGTCTCAGAATATAAAGAATGAAAAATGGACTGAAAAAGATGTAAATATTAGGTTAAAAGAAAAAATGACCAAAGCTTTTAACGAGGTTTGGAATATGAGCAAAGAATACAAAGTAAATTTAAGAATGAGTGCTTATATAGTAGCTTTACGGAGGTTAGAAAAATCAATCAAATTATAAAAATAATATACTATATTAAAAAACGTCCTACTAAGTAGGACGTTTTTTAATTTATTTTGTTCTTAATGAGCGTCTAGAATTCATGGGTCTAATAATTAAAACTTGGAAATTATTTACATCTATTTTTTCTCCATAAGCTCTAATTTCTAACCCAGGTTCAAGTATTATTTCTCTTGGTGGTAAGTTTCTAAATTGAGGATGAGGTATTTCTTCTTTTATTTTAGTGATGTGCCATAATTTTTTGTTAAAATCTTCTAAATTAAAATTATTGTCATCTTGAACAGAGATTATTCGACCAGCAATTATTCCTTGATCTTCTTGAAGCCACATCATTTTTCTAGGGGCCATTATTTTGTTATAAAAAGACGATTTTTTAGAAAAAGAATTGTCAATATTGCTTCCTATTTCTAAATTATAGAAAAGAGTTCCTAGAGCAAGGCTTAAGATTATACTAATAATAATTATTTTATATAATTCAATTTTATAACCTTTTTTAGTTTGTTTTAAAGTATAACGAAAAATTATTACAAAAATAACCATAGCAATTATCCAAAAATATGGTAAGGTTTTGATAATTAAAC
>JAUVAE010000029.1 GCA_030591905.1 Candidatus Komeilibacteria bacterium | reverse complement strand
CTGGGGGTGAAGAAGCTCCCAAGGGTTTGGCTGTTCGCCAATTAAAGCGGCACGCGAGCTGGGTTCAGAACGTCGTGAGACAGTTCGGTCTCCTATCCGCTATGGGCGGTTGGAATTTTGAGAAGTCCCTTTCCTAGTACGAGAGGACCGGAAAGGATAAACCTCTGGTGTACCAGTTGTTCTGCCAAGGGCATTGCTGGGTAGCTACGTTTAGTTTGGATAAGTGCTGAAAGCATATAAGCGCGAAGCCGTCTTCAAGATTAGAATTCCTTATTAGGCACCTTATAGACTATGAGGTTGATAGGCTCTAAGTGTAAGATCCGTAACGATTTTAGCTGAGGAGTACTAATTGCCGAGCAATCACTGAAACATAAAGCATTTCTTTTGAAAAAAAGAGTAGATCTTCAGGATCATCAGATACTTTGTTGTGAATTATTATATTCACAACAGAAATTTGGTGATTCTAGCGATGGGAAAATACCCAGTTCCATTTCGAACCTGGAAGTTAAGACCATCAGCGCCGATGATATTGCACCATTAGGTGTGAGAAAGTAGGTCATTGCCAATTATAACAAAAAACTCCGATTAAATCGGAGTTTTTTGATTATTTAAAATCCCCTCCTTACTAAGGAGGGGAGACAGGGGGGTGAATTTTATTTTTATTTTAATAACATATTATTCTTCGTCTTCTTCTTCACCTTCAAGTATTTTGGCAACAGCTGATGAACCATGGTCTATAGAATAAGTTTTTTCTTCTTTATTATAGATTAATAACCCTTTTTCAACTAAATAGCTAAGGTGAGCTTTTCCATATTGAGTTCCTCTGCCTTTTTTCCTAAAAGATTCATTATAATTCTCTTTAATTTCTTTTTCTGTAAATTTATCAGTTAGAAAATCTTCACTTATTTTTCTAAATAAAGTCATAGCAATTTTATATTTTCTGTTTTCCATCATTTCTGCTCGGTCTGGTGATTCAACATTGTAAAATCGATTTCGATCAAAATTCATATTATTTTGTTTATTAATAGTTAGGTGTTTTAATTTATTTCTACAATTTTATTTCTACTAGTCCCACCTTTAATAATATTTATATTAGACTGAGCCGTTTTAAAATATTTGGCTAAGAATTTAATCAATTCAGTATTAGCTTTTCCTTTCTCCGGAACAGCTTTTAATTTAATTTTTAAAAAATCATCTTTCTGTTCGACGATTTTGGTTTTTGATGATTTCGGAATTATTTTAATATTGTATTTCATATCGAATTGGTAGAGACGCAATGCATTGCGTCTCTACGGATGATTTTTTAAAAATTAGGCATCAAAGATGCCTTTCCCTTGTCTTAAAATTTCTACTTGATCATCAATTAAGCTAATTACAGTAGAGGGTTCACTTTTAATTTTGCCAGCATCTAAAATTAGATCTACTTTTCCAAACCAATCTTTTTTTATCTGATTAGGATTAGCATAATTTTGGTTTCCACTTTTATTAACACTAGTAGTAATAATAGGATTACCTAATTCTTTAACAATATTTAGACATGTCTCATTATTAGGTATTCTAATACCAACGGTTTTTCTTTTAGGATCTTGAAGTACTTTTGGGGCTTCTCTAGTGGCTTTTAAAATGAAAGTAAATGGACCAGGTAAATGTTTTTTTAAAATTTTATATTGCCAATTAGAAACCATAGCCCAACGGCTAATATCTTTTAAATCAGCACAAATAATACTTAAAGGTTTTTGTTTTTTACGATTTTTTATTTTTTGAATGGTTTGAACGGATTTTTTATTTAAAATATCACAGCCAATTCCATAGATAGTGTCGGTAGGATAGACAATTATTTTCCCATCCTTAAACATATCAACAGTGCCATTGATAATTTCTAAATCAGGGTTATTCATTTGTATTTTTTTAGTAAGCATAGAATTTGTAGAGACGCAACGTGTTGCGTCTGTGTTTATATATTCATTCTACATTCTTTTGAGTAAAAAAAGAAGTCCTAACAACAATTATTGTTATAGGACTTCAAAATTATTATGGTGAGGCTAGTGGGGGATTAGTTGGAATTTCATCATTTGTTTTATGATGATTACATCCTGTCTTAGGGCAGATACCTATAAGACCTAAAGCACCATTTTTGGAGTGAAGAATAATTAAGCCTTCTTTACAGGTACTACATTTAATAGCATTATGTTGTTCAAATTCTTTTTCACAATGAGGACAGAAGAATTTAACTACTGTTCCTTTCGGAAATTTGTGACCTGCTTTACGGAAGTCATCAAGTTCAGCACTTAAGTAAATATCTGTTTTTTCTTCTTTTGATCCAGCTGGAATAGCCTTAAAATGAACGGTTGGATTTTCGGCTATAGTTTTTTCTTTGTTTTTCAAGCTTGCTCCACAATTATGACAGATAATTTCTACTATTTTTACTTTTTTTACCATTTTTTCTTTATCCATTTGTCCTCCTATTTTGATTCGTATCTATGGAATCTTTTTAGTTCATCCTTAGTAACAAAGCTAGCATATTTGTATTCTGGTTCAAAATTCTTAGGAATTTCGTAACAATTATGGCTGTGACATCCACTTTTACTACAGATATGGATAATTCCAATGATTTCTTGTTCATTTGCTTCAAATGTTTCGAACATGGGGGCACCACATTCACATTTTTTTTCTATAGTAAGATTTTGATAACAATATGGACAGTGAATAGTTACTACTTCCCCTTCTTTGATTGCTTGTTCTGATCCTTCACTTACTCCATCTACTGTATTGTGAAAGTCACTCCAAATTATAGAAAGTCGTAATAATCTACCATTCTTTTTTGTTTCAAGTGGACGGGCGAGTAGTTTCATACTTAGTTCCCCATCAATTTTTACATCATAGCACAAAAGACTAGTTGCACAATGTGGACATACTGAAGGAGTTAATTCTCCATCCTTCATCAATTTTTCTTTTAATTCCTCTACATTTTTAATTACTGACATTTACTTCCTCCATTTATTTAGTTTTTAATTTGCTTTTTATAATCAAAAAATCCCGATTTGTGACCGGGATATTGTTTTTTATATAAAGTTACTTACATATTATTAACAGCCCCGGCCATTAGTGGAATAATAAAAATAAAAGATAAAATCATCCAATTTATTTTTATGTAGTTAATTGTATTTATAACCGAAGTCATTTTAATAACATAATTGATTATAACTAACATCTAGAGTAGTGTATTAAAGGTATCTTGTCAAATAAGACTTATCTATAAATAAATTGACAAATAAATGATTTTAATTTAAAGTATGAATAATAGTATAAAAAGGAGGAGATATTATGAATAATTTAGTAGTTTTGCAAAAAGCAAGAGGATTTCTTGATCCTAGATTTCCTTTTGTGGAAATACTTCCCCCAGCTCAGATTAATGAGATAGGTGATGGCGTTGTTCCAGAAGAAGCTGTTTTAGTAGCCGTTGCTAGTTTTAATTGGCTCCTTAGAGGGGTACTTGCTATTACTGATACATCTGTTTCTTGGATAGAATTTTCTGTGTTGAAAAATCCAGGAAAAAGATGGGGACCATTTTGTATTCCTAACTGGCAGACCATCAATTAATTTTAGTAAAAATAAAACCGTTGAGGATTCAGCGGTTTTTTTATTTTTATGTTTTCTTGGTAATTATTCAATTGTAATATTAATTCCCTGTCCTTGATGAATATTATTTTCAAAATCAGTTATAATAGTATGTAAAACATAATTACCAACAACTGGGATATTCACCCAATCTACATCAATACTAGAGTAAAGAGGATTGCTAATAGTTTGAATCCAATTAGATTGTCCAGTACTTTCATTTATATAATAAAAATCTATTTTATTTATTAAATTTATTTTATCAATACTAATTTGTAGATTTAAAGGAAAATCATCTTGTTTTAATCTGGCATTTTCTTGAGGAATTATCCAATCTAAATTATAGGTTGTAGTACGATGAATATTCACTTTGAAAGGTATTTTAATCTCTTGAAAGTTTTCTTGTTGGTCAAAGGCGATGACTTTTAATTCATGGTTACCATTTTTAAATAAAGGACTAAAGTTATAGTTGTATTGATAGGGAGTTGTTTTGCTAGAGCCTATAAATTTATTATCAATATAAAAGGTAACTCTGTTTATACTTCCATTTTTAGCTCGGGCAGTGGCCTGAATATTCATATTAGCAGAAGTAATTTCTTGATTTATCAAAGGATAGTTAATTACTAAAGTGGGTTTTTTGGTTAAGGTGTGGATATTATCGTACTTAGTTGGAGGATCACTAGTATCGATTTCTTGTCCAGCATCTTCCTCAACCCATCGTAGGACTGCTTCTTCCCAGGTTTCATAATTTGGATCTGATTCAGGACTATTTGGTATTGGTCCGAAAGGATCATCTTTATCTATATAGTGGAGAATGCTATGAACTTTATAGAATATTTTTTCTTGCTTAGTTGTTGGCGGGGTATAGTCAGTGGCTAATAATCCAGACATAGTATCAATATTTACTTTTGTGATTTGAGCCATTTGGCCACCAAGCATTGGTTTTTCTATTGGATCAGAGGCTTCGTAAATATCAAATCCTGTCAAAGGATATCCTTTAGTAATTTCTCGCATATAAGCATTCCAAATTGGGGCAGCTAAAGCGCCACCAGCGGCTCCTTCAATCATTTTTTCGTTATCATTATTTCCAATCCAAACACTAGTTGCAATATAAGGAGTAAAACCAATGGTCCAAGCATCATTAAAATCATTAGTAGTTCCAGTTTTAGCCGCTACGGGACGCTCGCCAAGAGTTAAATAATTACTTTCTCCAAAAATATAACTACGAGCAGTATTATCAGATAAGATGCTATTAGTTTTTTTAACTATATTTTCTTCAATAATTCTTTTACCTTTTTCTTCTTCTGGTTCGTAAATAATATTTCCATTAGCATCTTCAACTCTTAAAATGGAACGAGTTGGTTTTTTAATACCATTTCTAGCTAAAGTAGCAAAAGCATTGGTATGTTCTATCATTTTTACTTCTAATCCGCCCAATACCAAAGAGAGACCATAATCTTTAGCTTTTTTAATGGTACTGTATCCAAAGTCTTTTAATAATTTTATAGAATCTTCTACACCCATTAAATACATTAATTTAACGGCTGGTATATTTAAAGATCCAGCTAAAGCCTTTCTTAAACTCACTGGTCCCCGGGTTTCTAAATCATAATTTACTGGCTCATAATCATCTAGGGCTGTTTTAAATAGAGTTTCTACATCAAATAATACTGTTTCTGGTTGATAGCCCTTTTCAAAGGCTAGAGTATAGATAAATGGTTTAATAGAACTACCAGGTTGTCTTTCAGCTAAGGTGACATTAACTTGTCCATCAATTTCTTCGTCAAAGAAATTACGTGATCCTAGCATAGTTAATATATCACCAGTTTCTACATCTATGCTTAAGAGTGCAGCATTATTAGCATTGTATGTTTCTGGATAATTTTCAGTTTTTTCTTTAACTATTTCTTCAGCAATTTCTTGTTTTTCCCAATCTAAAGTAGTAATCACTTTTAAGCCAGCTTGTTCTACAAATCTTTCACCTAAAATAGCATTTAGTTGTTCTTTTACATAAAAAACAAAATGAGGAGCAGAAATATTATCTCGGCGTTTTGTAAATTCAACTTTTTCTTGTTTAGCTAATTCAGCATCTTTTTCGGTGATGTAATTTTGTTTAGCCATTAAGTCTAGAATATATTGTTGACGGCCCATTAATTCGTCTCGATGAGAGCCATAAGGAGAATAATATGTTGGTGCTTGAGGAAGAGCGGCTAATATTGCTGCTTCAGCTAAACTTAAATCTTTAGCAGATTTATCAAAATAAATATTAGCAGCAGATTCTACACCATAGGCAACTGATCCGTAGGGTATTTCGTTAAAATACATACTTAAGATTTCATTTTTAGAGTATTTTTTTTCTATTTGATATGATAGTATCCACTCTTTTATTTTTCTAGCGATACTACGTTCGTTTGTTAAAACGGCATTTTTTACAAATTGTTGAGTTAATGTTGAGCCTCCTTGAGCTCTTTTTCCTTGTAATCTAGGTACTATTTGTCCTCTAATAATTCCCCAAATAGAAATACCTTGATGATGATAGAAGTTTTTATCTTCCATTGCTATAGTGGCATTAATTACATGTTCGGGGAGTTCATTTATATCAATCAAAGTTCTTCTTTCATTACCATGAATATCATAGAGTATTTTTTCACCAGTGCGATCATATATTTTAGTACTTTGAGCAATAGATCTATCAATTATTTTATTTGGATCAGGTAAATTTCTAGAATACCAAGCAAAAACTCCAGTTGTAAAAATTATCCCTATTAAAACTAAAATTACACCAAAGGTTATTAGCTTTTTAGCTATTAATTTAGATAATAATTTATTTTTTTTATTAGAAGAGTATTTTTTAGTTTTATTTTTTCTAGCTACTTGAACACTTAGACGTTTAGGAAATAATTTTTTAGAATTTCTTTTTTGATATGTTCTAGATAAAGAAGGTTTAAAAAATTTAGCTCTTTTCTTAATTTTTTTGATTCTTTTATTTTCTTTATACTTTGAAAAACCAACTTGGGAATTTTTCCAAACTTGGGGTTTCTTTTTATTTAATTTTTTAAAATAATCAATAGGCATAGATTAGTTGAAAGTTTAAAGTTAAAAGTTGCAAGATTATTGTTAGAGACGCAATGCCTTGCGTCTGTACAATTTCTTATTTTATTATAACAATAAATTTGCTTAGTTGATAGTTTACCCTATTAAATAATATCGTCAAGCGATAATTTAACAGGGTAAAAGGTATTTTAGAGATGTTTTCAATAGTTTTTAAACAAAAAAAGACCCACAATATTTTAAGTTGCGGGTCAATAGTTTTTTTAAGGTTTTTCTATTGAGTATGTATCAATAATTTTACCTTTGTCATCTTTTGTTTTTTTCCAAACAATAGAGTTTTTTTCTTTTTTAAGGATATACCATACACCACCATCGCATTCGGATTTCCAGCCTAATTGGTATAGTTCATTTAAGGTATAAATTTTTCCTTTCATTGTTTTCTCCTAGGTTTTTTTATTTAATATATTATATTATCATATATTCAGACTAATGTCAAGTATTTTTAAAGAATATTATTTGTTATACTGTAAAGGGTAATTAAATAAATTATTTTTCTTTTTGTTTTTTTGTGACTCAGTCGCTTTAAAGACTGAGTCGCGAAAAAAAAATATTATTTCCCGCAACTAAGTCTCCTAGGGGTGACTCAGTTTCGGGAAAAAGAAAAATTTAATAGAATAAATGTATGCAAGATAAAAATATACAAGAATTATTAACTCGAGGAGTGCATGATATTATTGGTCGAGAAGATTTAGAAAAGAAGTTAAATTCAGGTGAGAAAAT
>JAUVAE010000028.1 GCA_030591905.1 Candidatus Komeilibacteria bacterium | reverse complement strand
TATGAGATTAATTATATTAGTACCTGTATGTTTATAAGAAGGCAATCCGCCAAATTGAGGATAATTATAATATAAAGCATCGGGATATTCCAATTCTTGACTTCCCCTATAAATAAGCATTCTGGAATCTTTTCCGAGATATTTTCCTTGATAAAAAGGAGAAGATTGCATAAAAGTTGTAATAGCTGGGTCAGCAGCAATTAAAAAATTGTAAGCATTAACTAATGATTCTTTATTTTTAGAATTAATTAATTTCTTTAATCTTAATTTCTTTTTATCAAAAACTCCCCAAGGAAGTTCAGAATGTAAGTGAAAACCACAAGCTGTACCTGATTTTACAAATCTTTTTTTGCCTATTAGTGTTTCTTTAGTTTTGTATCTATCATCAGTTCTAATTTTTGGAGTAAATTTACCTGGATAAGTTCCTAAGGGGCACAGTCTAAGACCTTCTTCATCGGCTGTATAAATTAAGGTTTTAATATTTTTAATCAAAGATTGCATAGTATCAATACTAGATTCACAAGGATAAGAACCAACTTCTATCATTGATTTACCAACTTCTTTTACTATTTCAGACCCAAGGCCTTTATGTTTTTTATTTAATTTTTTCAATATCAAATCTGCTTTATCAACTATTTTACCTTTTTTATCTAAAATGAAAAACTCAGCCTCTAATCCAATAGTTAACTTTTTTAAATTTCTTTTTTTAGGATGCAAAGAACGAGTTATTGATTTAGTAACTTTATCAACAGATTTGGTGACGGTTTTTACAGACTTACTAACAGAAGACCCAATATCTTTTGCTTTTAAGCTGGTCATAATCTAATATATTAATTAAATAAACTATAGCTATACTATAGTTTTACACAATTTAGTGTAGCAAAATATTACAATTTTGTCCATGAATATAGCAAGAAATTTATCAAATATTTTTAAGATTTTTTAATAAAATATTATGAACTTTTTTATTACTTGCTAAAATATCTCTACTTTTCAAATCCCATTTATTTCCTTTAAAATCTGTAACTTTTCCTCCTGCTTCTCTTACCATTAAAACTCCAGCTCCGACATCATAAGAATTAACTCCGGGAATAGCAATTGATTCTATTCGACCGCTAGCCACATAAGATAATTCTATAGCAGCACTACCTAATTGCCGACAATCTAAATGATTTAATTTTTGTTTAGTATAATATTTAATTGCTCTTTTTATATCTTTTATTTTATTGCCATGACAAAAGGTATTTAATATTTTACCAGATTTTATATTAGAAACTTTAATTTTTTTGTTGTTTAAAAAAGCACCTTTTCCTTTGGAAACTGAAAATAATTCCTTTAAAATAGGAGCATAAACTAATCCCATAATAATTTCCCCTTGATAAGCTAAAGCAATAGATATTGACCAAATAGGATTATGCATAGAGAAATTAGTAGTACCATCAATTGGATCTACTAACCATAAATAATCTGACTTTTTATTATTACTCCCTTTTTCTTCAGAGAAAATAGCATGTTCAGGAAAATTCTTTTTAATTTCACTTAAAATTATTTTTTCAGAAAGAATATCATATTTAGTAACAATTTCATGAGCTGATTTTAATTTAGTATCTGCCCGATCGAATTGTTCATATTTTTTAATTAAAATCTTTCCTGATTTTTTAGCAGCTCTAGCTGCTACTTCTTGATACTTGTTCATTTTCTTGAATATTATTTATTATTTTTCTTTTTTGTTAAATAAATCACCATCTACTTTGTCATTTCGAGTTTACCGATAAATCTTTATTTTAAATAGCGTTGAAGTAAAAGATTTCTCCACTTCGGTCGAAATGACAAAAAAGATTCTAATGATGATAATTTTTGGCTTTTAAAATAGTAATCGTTCTATATATCTGTTCTAAAAGAATAACTCGGACCATTTCATGAAGAAAAGTTAAATTAGAAAGTGATACTTGTTGATATTTACTTAATAATTCTTCTGAAAAACCAAGAGAACCACCAATAACAAAGGTTATTTTCTGATGTTTATCAATAAAACTAGCAAATTCCAAAGAATTAAAGATTTTTCCTCTTTCATGAAGTAGAAAAATTTCATTTTTGTCATATTTTTCTAAAGACTTCATTATTCTCTTACTTTCTATCTCCTGAACTGCTTCTTTATTGGAATCATTAAAAGATTCCGCTTTTAAATTTACAAACTTTACCTTAGCATAAGGACTTAATCTTTTAATATATTCTTTGGTAGCATCGTTAAAATAATCTTTTTTAATTTTACCAATAGAAATTATTTCAATATCTAACATAAATTTATTGATTATGTACAACCTCTATCCCTGTCTCCCTTTCTCCTGACTAGGAGAAAGGGACTATATACTCGTTTAATTTTTTGTCTTTCTCCTGACTAGGAGAGAGATGTCCGAAGGACAGAGAGAGGTAATTATTTATTATATATTTGATTAAATAAAATAGCTGCTGCTCCAGAGACATTTAATGATTCAATCTCCTTGCCCATATTAATTTTGATAAAATCATCTGATAAATTTTGGATTTCTGGACTGACTCCATGAGACTCACTACCTAGAACTAGACAAAACACTTTTTCCTTTTTTAACAGATCAAAACTACTAGACTTCTCTAATCTAGTAGAGAAGATTTTCATTTTCTCTTTTATTTGCTTTAAGATTTTTAAATTCTGATCAATTTCAATATTTAACTTAAAAATTGAATCTTTAGAAGCATTAATTAGTTTATAATTATATAAATCTACACAATTTTCGTCTAAAATAACATTTTGGAGATTAAAAGCTAAAGCCGACCTTAAAATTGTTCCTAAATTTCCTGGATCACTTATTCCATTTAAGTAAATAATTGGTTTTGCAAAGTCAATTTTACTATCAGGTTTATCATATACAGCACAAATACCGGAAGCTGTTTTTAAATTGGAAAAAGATTCATTTATTCGTTCATTAACTAAGTAAGACTCCTCTACCGACATTTTTTTAATTTCTATTTTATTCTTTTCTAAAAATTCAGGAGTAATAAAAAGTTGTTTAAACTGATAACCAGCTTGAAAAGCATCACTAATAGTAGTCAAATTCTCTACTAAAAATTCTGAATATTCATCACGATATTTTTTATTCTTTAATTTCCTCAAATGCTTTATCTTCGGATTATCCTTAGATTCAATTTCTATCATATGTTTTTTACCCTGTTAAATTATCGCTTAATTGCGATACTATTTAACAGGGTGAATGTCTATTTTATCTAATTTATTAATATCTTCATTAAAATAAAATTCTCCTTCAAATCTCTCGCCTTTTAAAACCTGGGGTAACCAATGAATATCATCAATCCACATTTCTTTATAAGGAATATCAACTAAATTAAACCATTGGGGCCTCATTTCTTCCGTTTCTTGAGGTTCTCCTTGCCATTTATAGCAAAAATAGAAACGAACTTCCATATTCCATTTTGGTTTATGAGAAAAATAAAATTTAAAAGTAGCTACTTTTTCTAAATCTTTAATATCAATATCTACTTTAATTTCTTCTTTAACTTCTCGAACAGCAGTTTTTTCTATGCTTTCATTACCTTGTGATTTACCACCAACACCATTCCATTTATCCACACCAAAGCCTCGCTTTTTCATAGCCAGCAAGATTTGATTTTCTTTTCTTAATAAACAAGTAGTTGCTTGAATCATAAAATTATTTAAGGTAATAATTCTAATTGTTCATCGGCAGTATTAGCTTTTTCTAAAATATCATCCAACTCTTGATCAGTTGATGCTAAAATATCTATAAAATGATGATATAAATCACAATTTAATTTAATATACTCATGAGGTTTCAATTTTACTTCTTCAGGTGTCTCAGAACTAGCATAAGCATTTATTTTACCGATAGCATCATTTACATAATCAAGAGAAGCACTGGCTAAATCTGGAAGACCTCCAGCCATTAAAGAAGCAATTCGAGTTGAAAATTCAAAAATAGCCAGATTTGTCATATCAGCTATCCCATTTATACAGCTTTTATTAGCATCTAACATAAGGTTTTTCAAATCATCTCTTTTAGCATTAAGGGCTTTAAGCTCGTCAGACATTTCATTTTTTAAATTTTCTAACTCTGTTTTCTTTTGATTAATACTATTTTCATCTCTAACACATTCACCGGCATTACATACTTTAGAAAAATTAAGTTCGGCAAAAGTTTCTATTTCTGAAGAACAATCAGTATCAAAAGTTTTTATACAAACACCTTCTCTGGGATTACAACCCATCTTCCACTTAATATCTCCTTCGCAAATTGGATCACAATCACTATCATATTTACAATCATCCCCTACTTCTTCATTGTCGATATCATCTTCATCTTCATTTTCTTCTTTTTTAACTTCAGGCTTTTCAGAATTTTTTTCCTTCCATTCATCATATTCATTATAAACATGATTCTTAGCTTCTGATTTGCTCATCCCAATAGCATCACAATATTCATTATGAAAAGCACATTTACAATATTGATAATTAATATGTATTCCACAGAATGAATCCTTAACATCACTTATATTTCTACAGCCAGTTAATAACAAAAGTACAAAAGGGACAATTAATAAAACTTTTTTAAACATATTATTGTAATTATTTATAATGCTATTATAACATAAAATAAAAAGCATTGCTCAACAAAAAGCAATGCTTGATTTACGGTTCTTTCTTTATCTCATTCCCAAATTTTGGAATAATTCAATGCTTTTCCAAAAAGAAAGAACAGAAAGAAAAATTACGATTAAATAAGAGCTAATCCCTTCCTTGGCAATAGTTAAACGTATTTTATTTCTTTTTTTAGCTTCCCAGGTTTTAATTAAAAATCTAAGTCCATAAAAAATGCTAAATAGAATTCCAAAAAAACCAACAAAGAATAAAATTGGTCCATATATATTCCAATCCAAAACTTTTTTCAAAAAGAAAAAGATTATTGGTAAGAACAATACAAGGAAAACCCAAAAATTTTCTTCGTATTCATTTCTTTTGATAAATAGTAAAATCATCAAAAAAAATCCTATAACGCAAGTCACATTGTTAATAAACATTTTTTCCTCCTATTTTTTTAATTTTGTTGATTATCATAAATTAACATCTATGGTTTATTCTGTCAATGTTAAAGAACAAAAAAACAGCATTATAGATTTGAATAGTAATGCTGTCCCAAACTTAAATTCTAATTGAAAATTTTATTCCCTTAGGGATTAGGATCCATATCCCAATCTCCCCCTCCGTCTATTTCTGTATCCTGTGCAAAAGAAAAAATAAAGAGAATAACCAAGTCGGCAACAATAATCCATGTAGCCGAATAATTTTTAACAGAACATAGATAAAAGGAAATAGCAAGCATTACTATAATAAATATAATAATAGCCCAGATACTTGTAAAAATACTAAATTTTTTAATTTCCTGTTTTTCTTCCAACATAATTCCTCCTGAATTATTTTATATTAACATTACTCTTCTAAAAGTCAACTCAGCCCCAACCTAGAGAGAATGAAGCAATTAAAAAATTGACTAAATATTATATTTATTATATATTTAAATAATTGAAAATTAATTATTACGGAGGAATTATGGGGGCAATGAGCCCAAAATCTGTCCAAAACCCTAAAAAAGGGAAAGGAGGAAATTATGAAGACAGAAAAAAAAGGAAGTAGTACTGCCGGGGCAATGGCCTTTTATCATGAAAAGGGGTTAGTACCTTCTTTAAAACAAGCAAAACTTTTTGCTGGAAAAAATGGTCGAGTAGGAGTGGGACCAGATGTAATCAATGCCCGGATAGGTACTAAACTGGGTCAAACTCCTTGGGAAACTTATTTCACTACACTAACTGCTGAATATATGGGTGTTAGTAAAGGTGGATCAAGAATCCTAATTGTTGCTCATGGTGTTGGTCCAATGGCTACTTTAGATGGAATTCTTAAAGCTTACAAGTATGAATATCGTGATAAGACTTGTAGTCGTCGCGGAGGTCGTATTTCAAAAAAAGAATTTCTCAAACTTGAGAGTGGTCAATATGGAGAAGTGAGTATAATCGATTTTGATAAGCTTAATCGTCGATACCAATATCCCTTAATTGGAATATTGACAATGGAAGAAGCTTTAAAAGAACCTTTAATTCATGCTCGCTTTGGAACAAATTGGGAAAAATATGTTATCAAGCATGCTAAAGAAGCAACTGAATGGCATAAGAAGAAAAATCATGGATTAATAACTAATCCCTATATCATTCAGATGGAAGATGCATCAAATTGTTCTTATTCTTATGCAAAACTAGAAGATAATTTAGCGCTCGCCCATCTGATTAGTTTTGGACAACTCACTCACACACATCATGGAGGTAAACAAAGTTTAGTTTCTGACGTTTCTTGTCATGAATGGTCCAATGGCGTCCGTTTTATTGGAATCCAAGGAAATGGGAATATTAGTAATATTCACGAAGGTATAAATAACATTTCTAAAACAAGAGATCGTTTTTGGAAAAAATTAATGAAACCAACTAGTAAACTTATCTCATCAGAAGGATTCTATGCTTTAATGACAATTGATGCTAAAACATCTTTTACTCAATATTCTAAAAAGGGCGAATCTATGGATAACTATGAACCAGAATTTAGAGTTACTTCCATAAAACCAATAGGTAATAGAATAATATTTACAACGACAATTGGTGGTCATCACATGCATGTAAAATATGGAATTAAAGAAGTTCAACAAATTGCTCCTATGAAAGCTAATGCTTACAGCGTTATTGGTAATCCATGGATTATAAGGGACTTAAAAGAAAATCCAACTCGTCATGGAATGCTTATTCAATTTTATCATGTAGAAATTGACACTAGTAAACGTCTTATGCAAACGAAAGATATTCGAAATAATTTCAATCTTATGTTAGATTTAGTAAAAGCTCAAGAATCTGCATAAAAAACAAACAAATGCCGCGTTCTCAAATTGAGAATGCGGTTTTTTATTTTAAGAATCCATAAATTCCCTAATTCGCTGGTCAGTAAAAATATACTCTTTTCTTAAGAGTGAAGTTAGAGTTATTCCTTCTAAAGTTCGGCAGCGACTAAGTGCTACATAAGCCTGACCAGAAGCAAAAAGACCATTGCCAAAATCTAGATGTACTTTATCAAAAGTTTTACCCTGTCCTTTATGAATAGTTACCGCCCAAGCTAATTTAATTGGTAATTGAGTAAAACTACCAACTACTTCTGGTTCAATTTTTTCACTTGCATCATTAAAAACAAATTTAACAGAGTCTCGCTTAATACTTTTAATTTCATCAGTACTACCATCATCAAATAAAACTTCTACAAAGTCATAAGCAGTTCTAATAATTTTAACAATGTCACCATTTACCCACCTTCCTTCGGGATCATTATTTAATAACATTACCTGAGCGCCTTCTTTTAAAATTAGTTTTTTAGCTGTCGGTAAATTCTTTTCAGCAAATTTGCCAGAAACAGTTCCCCGATAAATCTTTTCCGGAGTATTTAATTTAGCTAACTCCGCCATATTAATAGTATGAGCCTTGCTATT
>JAUVAE010000100.1 GCA_030591905.1 Candidatus Komeilibacteria bacterium | reverse complement strand
CCTTTTTTAAATTATGATAATGTAATTGAAGCTATAAAGAATTTGAATGACCCTCAAGCATTTAATATTGGCGTTAGGCATATTTCTATTTCTACTGCTGGTTTAATTGAGGGAATTAAAAAATTAAGCAAAGAAAAATTGCAGGTTAATTTAGCCATTTCTTTACACGCTCCTAATGATCAACTTCGTTCGGAGTTAATGCCAGTTAATAATCAGCATTCTATTAGTGAATTATTGAAAGCAGTAAATGATTATATTGAAAAAACAAATCGGAGAGTGATGTTTGAATATTTATTAATAAAAGATGTGAATGATTCTGAAAAACATGCCTTGGAGTTATCTAAATTAATGAAAGTTAAATTGTATATGGTGAATTTAACACCATATAATCCAACAGGTAAGTTTAAATCTTCAGATTCTAGAACTATTGATAGATTTATAAAAATATTAGATGAAAAAAAGATAAATTTTACTCAAAGATATAAATTTGGTAAGGATATTAAAGGGGCCTGTGGTCAACTAGCAAGCAAGTAAGCATATGAAAAATATTTATTCATTTATTTTAGGGCGTTCACCGAAATTATCTTTAGCAGAGATACAAAGTGTTTTAAATTCTCAAAATATTGATTTTCAAATAATAAAGATTACCCCAAAGTTTTTAATTTTGGAAACTAAAGAGGAATTAGATATTGAAAGTCTAAATAATACTTTGGGAGGGATTATTAAAATTGGGAAAGTAGAATTTTTTATAGATAAATTAGATAATTTGGAAAATTTAAAAAATACTTTTATAGAAGTAATTAAAGAGAATTGTAATTTAGATAAAAAAATAAAATTTGGTTTCAGTATTTATGAAAATAATAAAAGTTTAGAAAGATTTATTTATAAATTATCTATTAGCATTAAAAAATATTTTAAAACTGAAAAAATTAGTAGTCGTATAGTAACTTCTAAGAATAATGATTTGTCAGCGGTAATTGTAGCTAAGGAACATTTGATAGAATTAGGTTTTGACGTGCAAATTTTAAATTCAGAGGGGCGTTTTTATTTTTCTAGGACTTTAGCTATTCAAGATTTTGAAAGATTTAATGCTTTAGATTATGATCGACCACGAGTTGATTCTAAATCGGGAATGATGCCTCCTAAGTTGGCTAAGATGATGTTGAATTTAGCTGATGATAGAGGAATTATTTTAGATCCTTTTTGTGGTTCAGGGACAATACTTTTAATGGCTGCTGAAATAGGATTTCAAAAAATAATTGGTTCTGACATTTCTGAAAAAGCGATTGAAGATTCTCAGGAAAATTTAAAATGGTATGTAGAGAGATTTAATAAAAAAGTAGATAATTATATTTTTAAATCAGATGTTAAAAGGCTCATTCAAGAGGGAATTGAAAAAGATTCCATAGATTGTGTTGTTAGTGAGGGTTATTTGGGACAACCATTAAGAGGTTATGAGGATTTTAGTTTTATTAAAGAACAAATTATCGATTTAGAAGATTTATATTTAAGTTCTTTTAAGGTGTTCAAAGACCTTTTAAAAAGTGGTGGATGTGTTATCATAACTTTACCAATTTTTATGTTTAATAATAGAGAAAATCATTTAGAAATTATAGATGAAATTAAGAAAATTGGTTTTCAACAAGAGAATTTATTAGAAAATGATCATAGCTTAATTTATAAAAGAGAAGGGCAAAGAGTTTATAGAGAGGTATTTAAATTTACAAAAATATAAAATATTATTTATCCTGTTAAATTTATTTTTAATATGATGAGTAATAAAATTTTTAATCAAAATTATAAATAACTATTTAATAGGATGAAATTAAATAAGGATATTTTTAAATCATATGATATTCGGGGAATTTACCCTGATGAATTAAATGAAGAAAATGCTCAAGAAGTTGCTTTACTCTTTTTATCTTTAGTTTCTAAAAGAACAGGAAAGAAACCGGATGATTTAAAAATTGTAATTGGTAAAGATATTAGAAATTCATCAAAAGTTTTAGAAAAAGTGATGATGGATACTTTAATTTCTAAAGGAGTTAAAATTGATAATATTGGTTTAATGTCAGTAGATGTAATTTATTTTGCTGTAGGAAAATTAGAATATGATGGCGGTATCATGGTTACGGCATCGCATAACCCTGGAGAATATGGAGGTTATAAAATGGTTTCCAAGGGAGTCGAATGGGTACGAGGAATAGAGCTTTGGGATCATAGAAATGAAAAGGTTAATTTTATTGATTCGGATAAAGGAGTATTAAATAGTATTGATATTTGGGATGATTATTTAGATCATATTTTTTCATTTATTGATAAAGACAAGATAAAACCTATGAAAATAGTCGTAGATTCCGGCAATGGAATGGCTGGAATTATGGTTTCTAAAATTGTAGAACTTTTACCACAAATTGAATTAATTCCTTTGTTTTTTGAACCAGACGGTTCTTTTCCTAATCGAAATCCAAATCCCTTGACTGCTGGAGCCGCTGATGAGTTATGTGCAAAGGTAAAAGAAGAAAATGCCGATGCTGGTTTTATTTATGATGCCGATGCTGACCGAGTATTTTTAATTGATGAAAACGGGACATTTTTAAGAGGTGATCAAACTTTATTAGTTTTAGTGAAACAAATATTAGAAAAAAATCCTGGTGCTGGAATAGTGTATAATTTAATTTGTTCTAAAAATATTAAAGAGACTATTGAAAAAATGGGTGGCCGAGCAATACGCTCTGAAGTCGGTTATGTTAATATGGGAAAGCATATGAAAAATCAAGATGGAATAATGGGAGGAGAAGTTTCAGCACATTTTTCATTCAGAGATAATTACTATGCTGATTCTGGTTTTATTGCGTTCTTATTAGCCTTGCAGTCCATGAGCGAAGATGGTTTCAAACTTTCAGAGTTTATTGAAAAAAATGAAAATTGGCATAGAGCGGCCGAAGTTAATTTATCAATTAATAACAAAGAAGTAGCTCTAGATAAAATTAGAGAGCATTATAAAGAAAACATTTTGGATGAAATAGATGGAATCACAGTTGAGTTTGAAGATTGGTGGTTTAATGTTAGGCCATCAAATACAGAGCCTTTGTTAAGGGTTACTATTGAATGTCAAAATGAAAATGATATAAAAGGAAAGTTAGAAGAGGTTTTAAATATTGTAAGACATTAAATCATGTTAGTTCCTCGGCTCGGAAATATAAAAGATT
>JAUVAE010000060.1 GCA_030591905.1 Candidatus Komeilibacteria bacterium | reverse complement strand
TGGTGTGGGTGTTAGTGTAGTTAATGCTTTGTCAATTTGGATGAGAAGTGAAGTAAAAAGAGATGAAAAATTATATTACCAGGAGTATAAAAAGGGGAAAGCAATTACTAAATTAATGATTGCAGGAAAAGCAAAAGGTACTGGGACTACTCAAATTTTTCAACCAGATCCAGAAATTTTTTCAGTTCTAGAATTTGATTTGAAAATAATTATTAGTCATTTAAGACAACAAGCTTATTTAACTAGGGGAGTAAAGATTAGAATTACTGATGAAAGAATTAAAAGAGGGAAAGACAAGCAAGGTGATAAAATAACTTACCCATCATATACTTTTTATTTTGAAGGTGGTATTGCTTCTTATGTTAAACATTTAAATGCTAATAATGAGTCTCAACAAAATAATATTTTTTATATTTCAAAAGAAAAAGATAAGATTCAAGTAGAAATTGCTTTACAATATTGTAAAGATTTTAGGACAAATATTTATTGTTTTGCTAATAATATTCCAACTATTGAAGGAGGAATGCATTTAACTGGTTTTAAAACAGCTTTATTGAAATCTTTAAATGATTATGCTAAAGAGAATAATATTTTAAAAGAAAAAGATGGTAATTTAAATTCAGAAGATATTTTAGAAGGTTTAACAGCAGTTGTCTCTGTTAAATTAAGAGATCCTCAATTTGAGGGACAAACTAAAGCTAAATTAGGTAATGCTGAGGTGCGACCGGCTGTTTATGCTATAGCTAAAGATTATTTAGTAGCCTTTTTAAATGAAAATCCTAGTGATGCTAAAGCAATTTTAGGTAAATGTTTATTAGCTGCCCAAGCTAGGAAAGCAGCTCGTTCAGCACGGGATGCCGTAATTAGAAAAGGAGCTTTAAAAGGATTTACTTTGCCAGGAAAATTAGCCGATTGTAGTTCTCGAAAAGCAGAAGATACTGAATTATATATTGTTGAGGGTGATTCAGCTGGTGGCAGTGCTAAGCAAGGACGAGATAGAAATACGCAAGCAATTTTGCCATTAAGAGGTAAGATTTTAAATGTGGAAAGAGCTCGTTTAGATAAAATGTTAGCCAATAAAGAAATTAAGGCTCTGGTAATTGCTTTAGGAACAAATATTGGTGAAGATTTTGATATTAAAAGATTGAGATATCATAAGATTGTAATTATGACGGATGCAGACGTAGATGGTTCTCATATTAGAACATTATTATTAACTTTATTTTACAGATATTTTCCAGAATTAGTCCATGCTGGTTATATTTATATAGCTCAGCCACCTTTATATCAAATTAAGAAAGGTTCAGAAACAAAATGGATTTACACAGAAGATGAATTAAACAAAGTTATGAAAGAATGGGGTATTAAAATTGATATTGCTGATATTCAAGATGAAGAAGAAGAATCTGAAGATAATAAGCTAGAGGAAGTAGAAGATGCTAAAACCAAGAAAATTCCTAGCAAAAAATTTAATATTCAAAGATATAAAGGTCTTGGTGAAATGAATCCAGAGCAATTATGGACTACTACTATGGATCCAGAAACTAGAAAAATGAAAAGAGTAACCGTAGAAGATGCTGCGGAAGCTGATGAAATTTTTGAAAAATTAATGGGTGCTGAAGTTGATCACCGAAAAAGATTTATCCAAACCCACGCGACTAGTGTAAAGAATTTAGATGTATAGATTAATACGAATAACGAATAACGAATAACGAATTACGGAAAATATAAAATAAAAAAGCTCGGAAGATTAGGTCTCCCGAGTTTTTAGTTTAAAAGGGTAATGTTTGGATGTTGGCTAAAAAATATCCTAATAATATGAGCAATAGACCGCTAAAAAATAATTTTATTTTACGTGTGTCATTTTTTAGCATAGTATGTTCTTTGACAACATCTATAGTTATCATTTTGAGCTCCAGATAGGATCCCCAAGCAATTAATACATATCCAATAATATGAATTATTAATCTTAACATAATTTCCTCCTATTTTTTTGCCTTGTTAATTTTGATTAATGTTAACATTATTGATAAAACAACTGACCACAAAGCTGCTAATCCTATTCGAAAATCTGGTTTAACCCAGAATGTTATGGTATGCAATGGTATCCAAATGTAAATCATTTTTCCCATTGCTTCTACAACTCCGGACCAATTTTGTTTTAATTCAATGATGTTATCTAAAAATCTATGAAGCATTACTAGAACAAAACCTACAAATATGCATAATATTGTAGATCTGGAAAGGGCTATTAGTAAGGTGGATGAAAAATTTGGAAACATATTATGTGATATCAACGCTTCTGTGAATCCGATTGTTCCCACAAATCCACCTTTAATAAATACACCTAAGGTAGCCCATACAAACATTTTTTTGATCGTCATCCAAAATCCAAATGGCCATTTAGATTTCTCTTTAATTATTATTGAGAATGATTCTCCTAATGTGCCTAGGATTGCAAATTGTATCATAGCCATTATAATTGGACTATTTTTGGTAAGTTCCAAATACCAATTCATAATTTCCCCCTATTTTTTTATTTTCTGATACTAACTTAATACTTTTAGACAGTTTTGTAAATAGTTTTTGATAAAAAAATAAACTCGTTGGGTCTTAGACTCAACGAGTTTATTGATTAAGACTGAATGAAAGTAAATTCTTGATTGGTCGTCGGCCAACCTCTAGAAGATTTTACTTCCTGGATAATTTTTTCTTCTCGTAATTTTTGAAAGATTGAAAGTGATACTAATTCTGAAGGAGAAAAGAGACAACTTATGATAGCTCTGGGATTATAAGTAATTCTTTTGCCTTTTTTTAATTCTTCTATTACTTCTTCTTTTGTTGTTAATTCAATTCTTCCATCTCCTATTTTTTTCATTTTTCCTCCTATTTAATTTATTTTCTGATACTAACTTAATACTTTTAGACAGTTTTGTAAATAGTATATAATATTGACATAAATTTTTAAAATGATATCATTAGAATACTTAGCACTCTAAACATTAAAGTGCTAACTAAAAAAATTAATAACTAATTCAAAAAATATGGATCTTAAACCATTATTCGACAATATTATTGTCAAAAGAATAGAGGAAGAAGAGAAAACAAAAAGCGGTATTGTTTTGCCAGATACAATAGATAAAGAAAAACCTCAAAAGGGCGAAGTTATTGCTATTGGTAAAGGTAAAATCACTGATTCTGGTAATAAAATTGAAATGCAAGTTAAAGTTGGTGATAAAGTTTTATTTAGAAAGTACTCACCAGATGAAATTGAAATGGATGGTAAGGAATATCTAGTAATGACTCAAAATGATGTCATAGCCATTATAGAATAATGGTAAATTCCAAATAACAAATTATAAATAACAGATAAATCCCAAAATTCAAATTTCAAAATTAAATAATTAAATATTAAATTAAAATTTAAAATTAATAATTAATAATATTATGGCTAAAGAAATATTATACAGTGAAAATGCTCGGCAAGAGATTAAAAAAGGTGTTGATAAACTTGCTAATGCAGTAAAAGTAACATTAGGACCAAAGGGTCGAAATGCTGTTTTAGGCTCTGGATTTGGTTCTCCAACTATTACTAAAGATGGAGTGACGGTAGCAAAAGATATTGAATTAGAAGATAAATTTGAAAATATTGGTGCGGAAATGGTTAAAGAAGTAGCTTCTAAAACAAATGAAATTGCTGGTGACGGAACAACTACGGCAACTATTTTAGCTCAAGCAATTATTAGTGAAGGCATTAAAAATGTAACTGCTGGAACTAATCCTTTGGAAATAAAATCAGGTATTGAAAAGGGAGTAAAATATTTAGTTAAAAATTTAAAAGAGATTTCTAAAAAAATTGATTCTAAAGAAGATTTTGCACATGTAGCTTCAATTTCAGCTAATGATTCTGAAATTGGTAATATTATTGCTGAGGCTATGGATTCAGTTGGTAAAGACGGAGTTATCACTGTGGAAGAATCTCAAAGTTTTGGAGTAGAAAAAGAGATTGTAGAAGGGATGCAATTTGATAAAGGTTATATATCTCCTTATATGATTACTAATCCAGATCGAATGGAAGCTGAATTTGAAGATCCTTACATCTTATTAACTGATCAAAAGATTTCTTCTTTAAAAGAATTTTTACCTTTATTAGAAAAAATTGCTCAAACTGGTAAAAAAGATTTAGTTATTATTGCTGATGAAGTTGAGGGTGAAGCTTTAGCTACTTTAGTGGTTAATAAATTAAAAGGAACTTTTAATGCTTTAGCTGTTAAAGCTCCGGGTTTTGGGGATCGAAAGAATGAAATGTTAGAAGATTTAGCAATTTTAACTGGAGCTAAAGTTATTTCTGAAGAAGTTGGTCTAAAATTAGAAAATGCTGATATAAATGTCTTGGGTCAAGCTAGAAAGGTTGTAGCTACTAAAGAAAATACAACCATTGTTGAAGGCAAGGGTGATAAGGGAGTTTTAGAAGATAGAATTAAACATCTTAAGAAAATGATTGAAAGTGCTGATTCAGATTTTGATAAAGAAAAATTTCAAGAAAGATTAGCTAAGTTGTCCGGTGGCGTAGCGGTTATTAAAGTTGGGGCGGCTACGGAAACAGAGATGAAAGAAAAGAAACATCGGATAGAAGATGCTTTGGCTGCTACTAAAGCTGCTGTAGAAGAAGGTATTGTAGTTGGTGGAGGAGTAGCTTTAATTAGAGTGGCTAAAGATTTAGATAAAGTTGAAGTTGAAGGTGAAGAAAAAGTTGGTATTGATATTTTAGCTAAGGCTATTGAAACTCCAATTATGCAAATTGCTGAAAATGCTGGTAAAGATGGTTCAGTAAT
>JAUVAE010000077.1 GCA_030591905.1 Candidatus Komeilibacteria bacterium | reverse complement strand
GTTTAAGCGTTGGACAGGCTCAAATGTCAGAAAAGCATGCTAATTTTTTAGTGAATAAAGAAAATGCTACCGCTCAAGATATAATTGATTTGTCTAATTTAGTTAAACAAAAAATCAAAGAAAAATATGATATTGATTTACATGAAGAAGTGCAGTATGTAGGATTTTAAAGATTTAAGTTTTAGAAAATAAAAGAAGCCGATCAGATATTCTGACCGGCTTTTGTAAATTGTTTAAACATCGTCGAACATGAAAGATGTTGATTTATGTTCGGCTAGGGCTTCAATCAATTTAGCAACTCTTTCCGAAATATCTATTACTTCAAATCCAGGAAGTTCAATAAATTTAGAATCAATTGGATTTGAATTAGTAGTAATAAATCCATTAAGAGTGCTATTTTTGAGAATTTCTTTTAGATTAGTAAAAGTATCTGGAGTAGGATCAAAATGAGCAGCTGCTGCATACAATTTAATGTCTTTTCCGCCCGGTTTTTGACGAATAGCATAAGAGGCTCCTTTAATGGTGTTTAGTGATAGGGCTAAATCATCCCCCATGGCAACTACAGGTGAATAAATTTTTCCTATTTGCTCATGATGAGTAATAGAACCATCAGTATCACTATGTTTATGATCCTTTTCACCAAAGATTAAAGGTGTTTTTAATTCTAGAAATTCTCTTATTTTATACGCTCTTTTAGCTGATCCAAAATCAGTAGCTGCGATTTGACCAACTCCTAATTCTTTGAGGCGATAGATTATGGAATTTAAGAAATAAAAACGTCTTCTTTTTTCGGGATGGAACAATTCTATATGAGAAGAATGATGAGGATCAAACCAATTAATTGATTTTGGACGAAGTTTCTTTATAGAATAACACATCCAGGCTAAAGTAGGTACAGCTCCTGCTTGATGGGGTATATCATTTTTACCACACATATATGTTAAGATAATATGTATTTCAGTGGCACTTTTACAGGCATCAAATATGAGTTGTAATTCTTCTAAAGGAGATCCGATTTTTTGATATTGTAAATTAGCAATGATAAAAACTTTTGATCCAGCAAAAGTTATGTCGTCTGCCCTTTTACATCTAGGATAATTATTAGAGAAATTTCCAGTATCTATAAAAACTGGTTCTGTATTTAGATGTTGAGCGATTTTTTTTACTAAATCAGGATTTCCCGATCCTGATACTATATAAAATTTTTTTTTCATAATATTTACCTCCATTTAGTTTTATTATGAATTTATTTTATCTTATTTTTCATTTTCCTCCAACTATTTAGTTTTAAAGGTTCCTGTTTCTACCTATAAGGTAACGCACTGAAAATATTTGTCAAATTATTTTTTTATGATAGTATTAATCTTAGCTAAACATTAATTTTTAAAAAGGATGAATATTCAATTCTATGCTAAGAATTTGGAATTAACAGAGAGAATTAAAGATTATATTAATGAAAAAATTGGCGGCTTAGATAAGTATGAGGCCAATATAATTGAGTGTCGAACAGATTTATCAAAGGATACTCATCATCAAAAAGGAAAAGTGTATCGCTTTGAAGTAAATTTAAAACTAAGTTACGATAAAAAATTAATTAGAACAGTTGTCGAAGCTGAAAGTATCATGTCCGCAATTGATTTAGCCAAAGATAAATTACAAAGACAAGTTACAAAAATTAAAGATAAAATAAAAAATCGTTAACGATTTTTTGAATGTTTAATTTCTAATTTCAAATTTTAATTTAATTTTTTAATTAATAAATTTTAAATTAATTTCAAATTAAAGAATTCGGATTTAAATTAAAATTTAAAATTAATAATTAGAAATTCTAAACCATGGGTTTATTTTCAAAATTAATAGGAGATCCTAATGAAAAATATTTAAAGAGTTTAGAGCCACTTATTGATCAGATTAATTCTTTGGAATCAAATTTTAAAGATTTGAGTCAGGAAGAATTAATAGCGAAGACTAAACAATTTCAAAAGGATTTAAAGAACGATAAAACAACTCTGGATAAAATACTTCCAGAGGCTTTTGCTATGGTTAGAGAAACTGCTCAGAGAACTTTGAATCAGAGACATTATGATGTGCAGTTATTGGCTGGAATTATTTTACATCAAGGTCGAATAGCAGAAATGAAAACTGGTGAAGGTAAAACATTGTCTTCTACCTTGCCTATTTATCTTAATGCTCTGACCGGGAAAGGCGTTCATCTAATTACGGTGAATGATTATTTGTCTAAAAGAGATGCTGTCTGGATGGGGCAAATATATAGTTATTTAGGTTTAACGGTGGCAGCTATTGAGCACGAGGCTTCTTATATCTATGATGATAGTCATGTTGATCCTAGCCAAGAAGTTAAAAATATCGGTGTAGAAGATGATTACCTCCGACCTATTTCTAGGAGAGAAGCTTACCAAGCAGACATTACTTATGGTACTAATAATGAATATGGTTTTGATTATTTGCGTGATAATATGCAACAGTCTTTAGAATTAACTAGTCAAAGAGGATATCATTATTGTATTATTGATGAGGTTGATTCAGTATTAATTGATGAGGCTCGAACTCCTTTGATTATTAGTTCTCCAGATGTTGAGTCTACAGACAAGTATCAAACCTTTGCTCAAACAATTAAGGGTTTAAAAGAAAATAAAGATTACAATATTGATGAAAAAATGCGTTCAGTTACTTTTACAGAGGACGGACAGAACGTTATTGCTCAAAAATTAGGAGAAGACCCTTGGGAGAAAGCAGATTTTAATATTATTTTTCATTTAGAAGCAGCTTTAAAAGCAGATTTATTATTTAAAAAAGATAAGGACTATATTGTCAAAGAAGGAGAAGTTATTATTGTGGATGAATTTACGGGTCGTTTAATGCCCGGGCGTAGATATTCAGAAGGTTTACATCAGGCCATTGAAGCCAAGGAAGGAGTTAATGTCCAAAGAGAAAGTTTAACTTTAGCTACAGTAACTTTTCAAAATTATTTTAGAATGTATGACAAGTTAGCTGGTATGACTGGTACAGCAGCTACTGAAGCAGAGGAGTTTGCTAAGATTTATAGTTTGGAAGTAAATATTATTCCAACTAATAGACCAATTGTGCGAATGGATTTGAATGATAAGATTTATAAATCAGAGCCAGGTAAATTCAGGGCTATCGTTGAAAATGTTAAAGAAAAACATAAGCAAGGCCAGCCGGTTTTAATTGGTACTATTTCAATTGAAAAAAATGAGCTTTTAGGTGAGCTTTTAAAGCAAGAAGGTATTCCTTGTAATTTATTGAATGCTAAACAGCATGAAAAAGAAGCAGAGATTATTGCCCAGGCTGGTAAAGTTGGAGCAGTTACAGTCGCTACTAATATGGCTGGTCGAGGAGTCGATATAATTTTAGGTGGAAATCCTTTTAATAAAGAATAAAATAAAAAAGTTATATCCGCTGGAGGATTACATGTCTTAGGAACATCTCGACATGAATCTAGAAGAATTGATAATCAATTAAGAGGACGTTCTGGTCGACAAGGTGATCCTGGTTCATCTCAATTTTATATTTCCATGGAAGATGATTTAATGCGTATATTTGGTTCGGATCGAATAAAATCTATTATGAATACCCTAGGTCTCCCAGAAGATATGCCTATTGAAAATAAATTAATTACTAAATCAGTAGAAAAATCTCAAGTTAGGGTAGAAGGCTATAACTTTGATATGCGAAAACATTTAGTAGAATATGATGATATTATTAATAAACAGAGAGAAATAATTTATAAAAAGAGAAAAGATATTTTAAAGTTAAGTGGCGGGGAAAAAGTGCCCACCTCCGCCAGTGAGGCTTCGGTCGACAGGGATGATTATGATAGTTTAACAGATTATGTTTTAGAATTAATTAACAATGAAATATCAGAGGTAGTCTCTTTTCATACGGCTTCAGAAAATGGAACAGTTTGGAACTTGAAAGAGATTATTGAAACTATTCAAACTATTTTTCCTTTATCTACAGAAGAAGTAGAAAAAGCTGAGGAATTTAAACAGGCTGAAAAGGGAGTTAAATTATCAGAAGCAAAAACTAGGACAAAAATTATTGAATACTTTTTTGCTTT
>JAUVAE010000094.1 GCA_030591905.1 Candidatus Komeilibacteria bacterium | reverse complement strand
CTTCACCGTGTTCGGTGATATCTAGACCCTTTTCTTCTTCTTCTTTTGAAACACGAACTCCAATTGTTACTTTAATTAATTTAAATAACAAGAACCCTAAAGAGAAAGCCCAAGAAAACACAGCAACTACACCAATTAATTGTGTAACTAATAATTCTGACCCTCCACCAAAGAAGAGCCCTCCTTCAGATGCAAATAGACCAACCATAATAGTGCCCAATGCTCCAGATACACCATGTACAGCTACAGCACCTACTGGATCATCTATCTTTAATTTTTGGTCAATAAATTCAACTGCAAACACTAAAAATGTTCCAGACACAGCGCCTATTATTAAAGCAGAGCCAGGTGACACTATATCACAGCCTGCAGTTATTCCCACTAGACCAGCTAATGCACCATTCATTGTAATACTCAATGCTGGCTTTTTATATCTTATCCAAGATATTATCATTGCAGCCATAGCTCCCGCAACAGCCGAAATATTAGTTGTTAGAAAGATATGTGAAATCGCTACTGCGTTATCTTCACCAGAAGCAGCAAGCTGAGAGCCTCCATTAAATCCAAACCATCCAAACCATAATATAAATACTCCTAAAGCACCAAATGCTAAATTGTGCCCAGGGATTACTCTTGATTTACCAGAAGCAGAATATTTACCTAATCGTGGTCCAACAACGATGGCTCCAGCTAATGCAACCCATGCACCTACTGAATGTACTACAGTTGAACCTGCAAAATCATGGAATCCCATTTCTGACAACCATCCGCCTCCCCAAATCCAGTGTCCCGAAATAGGATAAATAATAGCCGTTACTACTACTGAGAAAATTAAGTATGCAGAAAACTTTGTTCTTTCAGCTATAGCTCCTGAAACTATGGTAGCCGCAGTAGCTGCAAAGACTGTTTGAAACATTAAACTGGCTTTGAACGGAATTCCATCTACCTCATTACTATCACTCATAAATTCTCCCATACCAATAAACCCTCCAATATCTTCTCCAAACATTAAAGAAAATCCAAAAAACCAAAATATGAGGCTTCCTGCAGAAAAATCAACAAAATTTTTCATTAATATATTTATTGAATTTTTTGCTCTGGTCAACCCTAATTCTACAAAAGAAAAACCTGCCTGCATAAGCATTACTAATGCTGCTGCAACTAATACCCATACTGTATCTAATCCTATATTTTCCATTTTTCTCTTTTAAATTATTTCGATTAATTTATCTCCATTTTCATCACCTAATAACTTATATGCTAAATTAGCATTGAATATAGCGATTAAGGAATCTCCTGAATCCCCTGAATTACCAGAAGATTTGATAATGTTCATTACATCATCTATTTTTTTGTTTTCAACATAAATAGAAAGAGATATTCGTTCAGTTGCTTTTGAATCAAATTCAACCCCTCTATAATATCGCTTTTCAGATTCCTTACTTATACATCTTGTGAGGTGATAATTAAAAGAATTAAATCCACCCTCTATAAGAGCTCTTTTGACCTCTTTAAATTTAGACTTCCTAATGGTTGCTTCAAGTTTTTTCATTATAATTAATAGTTTAGTTAATTGAATTTTAAAGTTATGTTTTAGTCAGATGGAGGTTGTTTTTTAATTTCATAAAGCAATTTTTGCAATACTTCTTTCTGATCTTGCAGCTTCTTACTAAGTTTTTTAGTATCCGTTCTTTTGCTATTCTTTTTATTATTATTTTTCATTGTACTCCTTAATATTATTTAGAAACCATAAACTTAATATCGTTTGAAGCATTAGGAAAATTTATACAAATATTAGAAATTGAAGCTTACTAATAGATTATACTACTCTCAATATATTTGATTGGTATTAGTTCAAAATTTCATTGGATAAATCTATGAAACAAATAATTAAATATTTAAAGTCATAGGTATATAAAAAGTATACATTTAAAAATAAATGAATTTAATAAGTATAAAAAAAGTATATAATTCAGCTTGGAGTATATAAAAGAAGCTTGCTCTAAGTTTTTATATATTATGTAAAAAAGATGTCAGATTTTCCTTTTTGAATAATCCTAATTTTTTGCGTAAGCGATATCTTGCAATTTTAATGCTTTGTTCACTTTGATATGTGATAGAGGAAATATCTTTTGTAGACATATTTAATTTAATCAAAGCACATAGCCTTATTTCATTAGACGTTAGAGTTGTAGATATATTAGAAATCTTATTAAAAAATTCTTGATGGACGTTAACATAAGTCAATTCAAATTCTTTCCAAAGGTTTTTAGTTAGGTCTTTGTCTATTACAGAAATCATTCTTTCTATTTTCGCTAGATCATCCTCATTTTCTTTGGATTTTATTTGTTCAAGATTCTCAGATATTTTTGAGATAAATTTATTTCTCTCTATAAGATTAAGTAAAGTTGCTATTAATTCTTTATTTCTTTTTTCGAGATCTAATGTCAATTTTTCTTTTTCAAGTTTTAAGTTTTTTCTGAGTAAGTTTGTTTTTTGTTGCTTTGTTTTCAGCATATACCAGAAAAACGTTATTACTACAATTATTAAGCTTAGTATGCTTAGTATCGAAATGAAAAATATTTTCTGATTCTTTTTTTGATTTTCAATCAACTCCTTCTCTACTACAAATTTATTTTGTTCAATTTCTAATTGATAATCATAATTTAAGGCATCAATCTTTTCATTGTACTGCTCAGCTAATAAGCGATTATTTGCAGGAATAAACAGATTTAAATAATGACTTATACTATCCATTTTATTCAATCCTGTATAACCAAACACAAGACCTTTATAAGAGTCTTTTAATAATTCGTTTGATTGTAACATTTTTCCAATCTTTTCAGAAGACCTAAACACCTGAATGGCTTGGGGGAACTTTTTAAAATACAAATAAGTATTTCCAAGACTATTATTAATTAAGGCCAATTTATACTTTTGTGACCCATTGTAATCTTTAGTTATTAATGCATAGCGTTGTGCAATTACCAAAAGCTCCAGAGACTCTTCCCAGTTTCCATTAATTCTTGAAATTTCCCCCAAACTAGCATAAATATCCTCAAGTAAAATATAATCGTTTCGTTCTTCAAAAAATATTTTAGCTTTATTTAAATTCTCTTTTGCTAAATCATATTTCCCTAAATTAATATATGATTTCCCTACATAAATTAATGATTGGTTGTATTGATTTATACTTCCTATTTCAAAATGAATCAAAGTTGCTTCTAAAATAGAAGCTAAACTTTCTTCAAATTTATTAACCTTTGAATAAACAAGAGAAAGATTAACTAAAAATGTAGCCTTTGACATACGGATGTCTAAATCATTACACAATGCTATCCCATGTAAGTATTTTTCAAT
>JAUVAE010000030.1 GCA_030591905.1 Candidatus Komeilibacteria bacterium | reverse complement strand
TTGGAGGTCACGGCCGGAATCGAACCAGCGAATAGAGGTTTTGCAGACCCCTGCCTTACCACTTGGCTACGTGACCCAAAAAGAATTGATTTTTGTATGCTTGAATACTAGCAGAAAAGAGTATTAAATTCAATGTTTTTAATAGAAAAAATGTGCTAATATAAGTATATATGGATATAAAACCTAATTTTTTCTATTACTTTTTTAAACTAATTATTGATTTAGTTGGTGTTATTTTAGGAACTATTATAGGGGCTTTGTTTTTGTATCCTTTAATGTTGTCATTTCCTTCCAATATTTTTGTAGTGTTTATTGAACTTTATATAATTATAGTTTTAGCGATAGTCTTTTGTAGATTATTTAATAGATTGTTTTTAAATTATATAAAGTATAAACCTTTATTTAGCGGTATTGGATGGAAATTTTTATTTGGTCAAAAAACAGTATTATTAGCTTTTTATATTTTTGGGTTAATCTTTTTTTTCTTTTTTATTGTGACCCTATTTTAACAGAAGTTTATGAAAAAGTTTATTATAATAGATGGAAATGCTTTGCTCCATAGAGCCTGGCACGCTATACCTCCCTTAACAACCAAGAAGGGAGTTGTTGTTAATGCTGCTTTTGGATTCACATCAATATTACTAAATGTTATCAAAGAATATCAACCAGATTATTTATGTACTAGTTTTGATTTGAGAGGGCCTACTTTTAGACATCAGAAATTTACTGATTATAAAGCTAAAAGAGTGAAGCAACCAGATGAATTATATGCTCAAATTCCAATTATTAAAGAAGTCTTAAAAGCTTTTGATATTCCTACTTATGAAAAAGAAGGATTTGAAGCTGATGATGTAATTGGAACAATAGTTAAATCTTTAAAAGGTAAAAAAGACATTGAAAAATTTATTTTAACTGGTGATTTAGATGCCTTGCAATTAGTGGAAAAAACAATTAAAGTCTTAACTTTCAAAAAAGGCATTCGAGAGACAAAAGTTTATGATATTCAGGCTGTACAAGAGAGATATAGTTTTGGACCAGAACGAGTTGTAGATTATAAAGCTTTACGAGGTGATGCTTCAGATAATATTCCTGGGGTTCCGGGAGTGGGAGAGAAAACTGCAACGGAATTAATAAAAAAATTTGGTAGCTTAGATGATATTTATCAAAAATTTGAAGAGTCAGATATTAAAGACTCTTGGAAAAAGAAATTAAAAGAAAATAAAGAACTCGCTTATCTTAGTCAAGAATTAGCAACTATTGTTTTAGATGTGAAGACAAATTTTGATTTAGAAAAAACAAAATGGGATTATAATAATGAAAAAGAAGTATATCAGGTTTTTCAAGAGTATGAATTCAAAAGCTTGTTAAATAAAATTCCCCCACCTTGTCTTGAAACTACAGAAAAAGGAGAAGTTATTATTAAACGAGAAAATCAAAATTATAAATTCATTAATACTGACCAGGATTTTAATAAATTTTTAGATGAACTAAAAAAACAAGATGAAATTTGTTTAGATACTGAGACTAGTTCTTTAGATGTTTTTAATGCTAAACTTTTAGGAATAAGATTTTGTTTTAAATCTAAAGAAGCATATTATGTTTTAGCAAAAGAGAAATTTTTAGAGAAATTAAAACCAATTATAGAAGATATAAAAACAATTGGTCATAATATAAAATATGATTATAAAATTTTAAAATTAGCTGGCATTGAATTACAAAATATTTATTTTGATACTCTAGTGGCAGCTTATTTACTTTCTAGAGTAAGTAGAGGTTTAAAATTAGATGATTTAGTCTTTAGTGAGTTAGGTTATAGAATGCAAGCAATTGAGGAACTTATTGGTCCTAAAGGGAAAAATCAATTATCAATGTTAGATGTTGAGCCAGAGAAAATATCATATTATTCTTGTGAAGATGCAGATTATACTTGGCAACTTTATCAAAAATATAAAAAAGAATTAGAGCAGGAAGGAATTGATGGTTTATTTAAAAAAATTGAGATACCTTTGATTAAAATTTTAGCAGATATGGAAATAGAGGGTATTAAGATAGATACAAAATTTTTAAAGCAACTTGAGAAAAGATTCGAAAAAAGACTAAATGAACTAAGAATAGAAATTCAGGAGTTAGTGGGAGAAGAATTTAATATTAATTCCCCTAAACAGTTAGCTGAAATTTTATTTGAAAAGTTAAAAATTTCTACAAAAGGAATTAAAAAAACGAAAACAGGATTTTCAACTGCCGCTCCAGAATTAGAAAAAATGAAAGATAGACATCCAATAATTAATTTAATATTTGAATATCGAGAATTGAGTAAATTACAATCAACATATGTTATTGGTTTATTAAAAGAAGTTAATGATAATGATCGGGTGCATACTAGTTTTAATCAAGCAGTCACTGCTACTGGTCGATTGTCTTCTTCTAGTCCTAATATTCAAAATATTCCGATTAGAACTGAGTTGGGTCGTGAAATTAGAAAAGCTTTTATTGCTAAAGAGGGCTATTCTTTATTAGCTGCAGATTATTCCCAAATTGAGTTAAGAATAATCGCCTCCTTAGCAAATGATGATAAAATGATAGAGTCATTTAAAAAAGATGAAGATATTCATGCTCGGACAGCCGCGGAAATTTGTGGTAAAGACATTAAAGATATTACTAAAAGAGAAAGAAGAGACGCTAAGGAAGTTAATTTTGGTGTTATATATGGTTTAGGAGCTAGAGGTTTGTCACAAAGAACAGATTTAGATTTTAATGAAGCTCGTGATTTTATTGAAAGATATTTTCTTTTGTATGAAAAGATCAGAATTTTTTTAGATTTAATTAAGGAAAGAGCTCATAAATATAAATTTGTAGAGACTTTATTTGGTCGAAAAAGATATATTGCTGAAATAGATTCTAGTATGCCTATGCTCAGAGCCGCTGCTGAAAGAATTGCTATTAATATGCCTGTTCAGGGCACGGCTGCAGATTTAATGAAAATGGCTATGATTCAATTAAATGATGAAATCAAAAAGATTTCTCCTGATGCCAAAATGCTTTTACAAGTTCATGACGAAGTTGTTTTTGAAATTCCAAATGAGGATATTGACAAAATAAGTAAAAAAGTAAAAGATGTAATGGAGAGTGTTTATACATTAAAAGTTCCAATAAAGGCCGATGTTTTAGTAGGAAAAAATTGGGGAGAATGCAAGTAAACTTCGCTAACGTTCAGTTTCAATTTTTAATTATTAATTTTAAGTTTTGAATCAAATCTGAATTTAAGAATTTTAATTTAAAATTTATTCATTGAAAATTCAATTGAAATTTAAAATTAGAAATTAGAAATTAATTTAAGAATATGTTATTTTTTTTATACGGTGAGGACGATTATCGTTCTAACGAAAAGTTAAAACAAATTAAAGAGAAATTCATCGAAAAAGTAGATGAGTCTGGTTATAATATTGTGGTTTTGGATGAAAAGATTACTATTGAGAAATTTACAAAGGAATTTTCTCAAACCGGTTTTTTAGCTAGTAAAAAATTGATTATTATAAAAAGTTTATTAAAACAAGTTATTTCCAAAGAATTAGCTGATGTTATTTTTGAATATCTTGAGAAATTTAAAAATAACGAAGATGAGAATATTATTGTTTTTTATGAAAATAACTTACCACATTCTAGAAAAAATGCTTTATCGGGCAATAAATTAAAATTGTTTCAAAAATTAAATAGTTTTAAGTATAGCCAAGAATTTAAAAAGTTACCAGATTATAAAGTGATAGAGTGGATCCAGGGGAAATTCAAGGAAGAGGATAAAGATATTGATAAAAAGTTAGCAAATAAAATGTTTGCTTTAGTTGGTAATAGGTTAAGACTCTTAAGTAATGAAATTTCAAAGATATCTAGCTATAATAAAGAACGAGATATTGAAGAGGAAAGTATTGATAAGTTGGTCTCGGCTTCTTTAAACGATGATATATTTCTTTTTTCTGACAAGCTAGCTAATAAAAAAAAGATAGAAGCAGTTAAATTATTGAATGAACAATTACGATCAGGTGCTAACCCCGTTTATTTATTAACTATGATAATCAGGCAGTTTAGGATTTTATTACAAATTAAATCAGCTTTAGAGGAAAATATTCCTCAAACTAATTTAGCTAAACATTTGTCTTTGCATCCTTTTATAATTAAAAAGAGCATAGCTTCTGCTCAGCTATACTCTTTGGAAGAACTTAAATTAATTTATCAAAAATTATTAAGTCTAGAAAAAAAGATTAAGTCTTCTGGATTAAAACCTCAAACATTATTAAATTTATTTGTTCTTGATTTTTAGAATTACCTCTATCCCTGTCTCCCTTTCTCCTAGCCAGGAGAAAGGGACTATATATTCGTTGATGTTTCCCCTCTCCTGACTAGGGGAGGGTTAGGGAGGGGTTTAAAAAAAAGATCGCATATAGCGACCTTTTTTTGTCTAATTTTATTTAGAAATTTTACTTTTTTTCTTTTTTTGAAGACTTACTTATTTTTTTAGCTGCCCTTGATTTAATTCGGTTAGCTTTACCTCTTGTGAAGGGGTGTTTTCTTTTTGAAGCTTTATCAACAAGTTTTTGAATCTTATTGTATATTGTTAAAGCTTCTTTTTTGTCTTCTGAATTAAGAACTTTATCTAACTTTTTCATTAATTCTTTTAATCTTCGTTTAGTTAGATTATTTCTAGCTGTTCTTTTCTCAGTTTTTCGCAATTCTTTCATTGCGGATTGCTTCTGTGGCATAGAATTTATGTTATTAAATGTTAAATTGTTTTGGCAAACGTGCTGATAATATAGCACAATACTCTTTATATTTCAAGGGTTTAGTTGACTTTTAAGTGATGAAAGAGTAAGATGTTTTAATGGTTTAAAATAACAAAGTGGAGGATAGAATGAAAAGTAAAAAAGTATTTCCTTTATTATCAAGAAAGAATTATAAGTCTCTTAAAGAAAGAGATATTTGTGTTTGTCCATTGTGTGAAAAAAATGTACGAGTAGTAGTTATTGTTGGAGGAGAATTAGGACTACAAAAACATGGTGATTGCATTTTTTCTGGTAAAAGTTTCGTTGAAATATCTGAAATTAATGATAGGGCTATAAATATGGTAATTATATTTTCCATATTGTTACCCAATTATGCAGATGAATTTTTAGATGATATTAAAAATATGGTTTGAAAAGTGTTTTTTAATTTTATAATTTCAATCTCGTTCAATCTCACTAAGTTAGTCTTAGTGGGATTTTTTATTTCAAAGAATCTAGATTTATTTTTTGAACTATATCTAAGATACTTAATTTATATTTTTCTAAGTTTTTAAAGTTAATATCATTTTGTTTAAGAGAGCTTTTTAAATTAAAAGGACCAATGCTGATTCTTTTTAATTTTACCAGCATTCCCCCAGTTTTTAATTTTTTTCCTAAGTCATTAGCAATGGAACGAATATAAGTTCCTTTAGAACAGTTTATTTTTAAAGTTAAAAAAGGATATTTATATTTTAAGATTTTAATTTCATTAATAGTAATTTTGACTGGTTTCAATTTTATTTTAAGATTTTTTCGGGCTAGCTCATAAGCTTTTCGACCATTAATTTTTTTAGCACTAATTATTGGAGTAGTTTGTAATATTGTTCCTTTAAATTTTTTCTCTAAGAGTTTTAAGATTTTTTTTTCGCTTGGTTCTTTACTTATTTTTTTAATTTTAATAACCCCTTCGGCATCAAAGGTGTTAGAAATTTTACCGAATTCTATCTGAGCCTCATAAACTTTATCTAAAGAATGAAAAGCATCTAAAAATTTAGTGGCTTTTCCAGAAGCTAAGATTAATAATCCTGAAGCCATAGGATCTAGTGTTCCAGCAAAGCCAACTTTTTTTAAATTTAGAATTTTTCTAAGAATACTGATATTCTTAAAAGAAGTACAACCTTTTTCCTTATTAATTAAATAAAAATTAGCATTTTCGTCAGAAAGTATTTTTTTAATTTTCCGAGCCTTGAATAATTTTTCATAATAAGGAGGAGCTTTTTTAATTTTAATTTTCTTAAATTGTTTTAATAAATCTACATTTTGATATTGATCATATCCTAAAATAATCAAATCAGGTTTAATCTGATTATAAAAAGCTAAGGGATTTTGTTTATCTCCTAAAATTACTTTATTTATTATTTTGTATTGAGAAAGATTTTTAAGTCTTTGTTTTTCATTAAATACTAGTTTGGTTTCCTTATTAATATTTTGATCACGAGCAATGACAACATATAATTCCTGAGCTAAGCTTTTGGCATATTTTAAAACAGATATATGTCCGGGATGGATAATATCAAATGTTCCAAAAATTATAGCTTTTTTATATTTTTTATTACTTGTCATTATATTTCTTTTTTATAAATGCATAAAATATCAAACAGCCAAATATATTCATAATTAAATCAGTCGCTGTATCAAGTTTGCTTAATTGCATTTGAGGAAGATTATATTTTACAGTTAAATATTGGTCCCAAATATACTCATGAACTTCCCATAGTATACTAATTATTAATATTATAAAAATTATTTCTATTAATTTAGGAATTCTTTTTTTTGTATTAATATATATTTTATAAGAAACTAAAGATATAAAAATTCCACCTAGGAAGTGTAAAAATTTATCATAGAGCGGTAATATATAATATAAACCCCTTATTCCAGAGATGTGTAGGAGTATTATTATTAGGAAAAAAATTATTATTAACATATAGATATTTTATCATAAAAAGAAAAAAGTTACCCCATTAGGATAACTTTTTAAAATTTCTTAACTCTTTTTTTGTATTCTTTGTATCTGGGAAAATATTTTAGCAGCATATTTTCTTCTCTTGTTGATTCCCATTGAATGATTATAAAGAGGGGAATTGCTAATAAAATTAACCAACTACAAAGAATAATTTCTAATCCGACAAAAAGGCATAAGGTGCCTAAATATATTGGATGTCTAAGGATAGAATATGGGCCGGAGGTGATAAGTTTATGATTAATTCTTATTCCACTATTACCAGCGGTATCCCAGTTTTTTCCAAGATATATTCTTGAATAAGTTGAAACGGATATTCCTATTACAAACAGTAAACATCCAATAATATTTATAGAGTCATGGTTTAATATAACCATTTTGTATGATATTACATTTAGTAATTGAAGAATGAGGACAATTAGTCCTAATATATCAATTAGAAAGAATATCATTTTTTTTCGAAGATTATTTAAATTTTTAATTTTACCTTTAATTAGAATTTCTTGTTGAACGCATAAGTATATTCTAGTAAAATAAAATATAGATAATCCTATAATCAGAAAT
>JAUVAE010000045.1 GCA_030591905.1 Candidatus Komeilibacteria bacterium | reverse complement strand
TTATCAAAATTCATCTTATTAATTTCATCTGCAATATCTCTAAAATGAAGAGGTCTTTCTAAATTTTTCATTACTAATTTAATTTTATCACTCATTCTTTTAGGGATAATACTTTTCCAAGTACATAAACCTAATTCTCCTAAAGGGTTTTGTTCAATTTTTTTACTCATTATTAAATAATTAAGTAAAATATCGTCAGTTATTTTATTATTTATAAAGTTAATATTTGGTTCTTTTTCATAAGTATTCCATAATTTATTTTCTAGGATAGGTTCAGATTCTTTTTCAAAGATTTGAATAATTTTTTTAATAGCGTCGTAAAACTCATCCCAATTATGATCCTTTTTTCTGTAAGCAGCTGAAAATTCATCATCTTCTTTCTTAATATCATAATCATCATCAAGTAATTTACTGATTAAAAATTTAGTAATACAATAGTCTTCATTATTTTCTTCATCATTTAAAATTTTAGTAATTAGAGTTTTTTCTCCCAAAACACCTAAATATTGATCCAATAAATCATTTACTGAATTTTTTAAATTTTCTATTTCGTTTTGCTTTTCGGCAATGGATTTAGCTTTTTTAATAGCAATATTTTCTATTTGTCTGACTCTTTCTCTAGTAATGCCATGTTTTTTACCAATACCTTCTAAAGTGAACTTTTTGTCACCATTTAAACTATAACGTTTAGTCAAAATTTCTTTCTCTCTATCGTTTAGAACTTTTAAGAGCTCAGAAATAACCTGCTTTGGATTAAAGCTAGACTTGATTTTATCTTTTTGAATAGCTATTACTTTATCCAAAATAGAATTTTCGTTACTTGATTTTTTTACCATAAAATTGTATAAATTGTTAATTTTTAATATCTTAGCATATATATGAAAACTTGTCAAGATTTTAAACAAATATTATTAATCTAATCAAAAAATGAAAAACGAGATAGATGGACTATCTCGTTAAAATTATCTTTAGTTTAAAAAGATACATTTTTTAATTATATCAATCATGTCGATTAATTTTACCTCCTCCTTTTCTTCATGAGTGATAATTCCAATGTAGTTTTTATTAGAAACTTTTATTAGGTAGTTTAAATATCCCCTATCTAGATTTCTAGTTAAACTATTTAGATGTTTTGATACATGAATTTTATTGTCTTCATCAACACATATCTTAATACCTCTTATCCAAAAAAGTTCAGAGGGAATTTTTTCAATGGGGATATTGTTGTTATTGTAAAAATAAAATTTTGTGATGATAGCACCTTCAAGGTCACTTATCCCCAAATCCGATAGTTTTAATTTTCTTTCCAAAATTATTTTATTATCGGCTTGTCTCTTAAAGACAATAGTCGTATTTTGATATCCGACTTCAATGCCTTCTCCTAATTTTGAATCTAAAATTCTTTTTATTAGAGCATCTACCCTTTCCACTATTCCTCCTCTTTGACATCCAAAGCTTTACGCGAAGGATGTAGCAATTTTTTATAACTAGTTATGATACTCTATTTTCTAAATTTTGTCAAGTCTGAATAAAGAAAAAGCAACCTTTAGAGGTTGCTTTAAGATTTGATTTTGTAATCACTAGAACTAAAGTTCAATTTGAAATGTTATTCCAGCAAATTCTACAATATCTCCAGTAGTCAGCGTCCGTGGTTTACCTGATACTAACTCGTTGCCTTGGACAAACAAACAACTACTAAAATTGGTAATAGAATATGAACCATCCAGAACCGTTAAAGTAAAAAATTCATTTTTTGGAAAAGAATTTTCTAGGGCATAAGAAACATTAATTCCTAATTGTTTTTTTACCATTTCTTTGAATTTCTCAAAACCAATTTTTGTTGTAGATACTCCTTCACCCATCTCACATAATTCTATGGCTAACATCCGACCATCGAATCCAAAGCCATTTCCTTTATCTACTAGATGGTGTAATTTCATAATTCCTCCTATAATTCTTATTTTTTAATTTCTTCTTATTTAGAAGATTGTTTACTATAACATATTATAAATAAAAAAGCAACCCCTCGGGTTGATTTAAGTAATATTTAAAATAGATTTAATTGTATTTCTTTTTATACCAAAATAATAATAAAGGTGAAGCAATAAAAATAGAAGAATAAGTTCCAATTATGACACCAAGAATTAAAGCTAGAACAAAAAATCTAATTGTTTCTCCACCAAAAATAAATACAGATAATAAAACCATAAAAGTAGTTAAAGAAGTATTGATAGATCGAGTTAATGTTTCATTAATACTAATATTTATTAATTCTTTAAAAGTTAAATGCTGTTTTTTGTGTAAGTTTTCCCGAACTCTATCAAAAGTAACGATAGTATCATTAACTGAAAAACCAAGAATAGTTAATAAAGCTGAAATAAAGAAGGCATCAATTTCAACACTTAAAAAATATCCCAAAACACTAAAAATACCCATAATGATAATGACATCATGAGCTAAAGCTATAATAGCGGAAATACCATATTTCCAAGATTCAACTGGCTTAGACACTTTCCTAAACACATAAGCAATATACAAAACAATGGCAATTAAAACAATAATCATAGCCCAGATAGATTTTTCTTTTAATTCTTCGCCAATAACTGGTCCAATAGAATCAAATCTTTTTTCTTCAACTACATTAGTTATTTCTTCGTTTTGAACTGCAAATGTTTCATTGAGATTTTTTAAAATAGCCTGATGAATTTCTTCATCTATATTTTGCATTCTAATTATATAACCACTATCCCCTGTTGGTTGAATCTTTAAATTAGAAAGTTCAAAGCCAGCTAAAGCATCTTCCATTTCATTAATAGCTGGTCGACTTATTTCTTTAAATTCAATATCTAACATAGAACCACCAGTAAAATCTATTCCTAAATTTAAACCAAATATCAAAAGAGAAGCAATACTTAAAATTACTAAAGCTATAGAAATTGTATACCAAGTTTTGATTTTACTAATTATATTAAAATGATACATATTTATTTATTTGAATTTATACTTTTTTTACTTACTCCAAACAGCCACAAATATTTATTCATTTTTTGACTAAATATTACTCTTAAAAAATTTCTAGTTATCACTACTGCACTAAACATAGAAACTATAATACCTACTCCTAAAGTTAAAGCGAAACCTTTAACCATACTAGCTCCGAAAGCATATAAAATGAAACAAGTTATTAATGAAGAAACATTTGAATCTCTAATAGAAGTCCAAGCTCTTTTAAATCCTTCTTCAATAGCTATTGATAATCCTTTCCCCTCTCTTAACTCTTCTTTGGCTCTTTCAAAAATTAAAATATTAGCATCAACAGCCATTCCAACTGATAATATAAAACCAGCTATACCAGATAAAGTTAAGGTTACTGGGATTAGTTCAAATATTGCTAGTGATACAGAGGCATATATACTAAGAGCTATTACTGCTAAGAGGCCTGGTAAACGATAATATATAATCATGAATAAAGCTAATAAAATTAATCCAATTATACCAGCAAATAATGATTTTTCTAATGATACTGCCCCTAAAGTTGCCCCAACTGTTTGTTGGGAAATTAAATTAATAGGCACAGGTAAAGCACCAGCATTTAGTCTTTGGGCTAATTCTTTAGCTTCAATTAAAGTAAAATCTCCAGTTATAATTGCACTACCATCTCTTATTTCTTCATTAACCGTTGGCATTGTTATTGGATTTCCATCTAAAAAAATACCAACTGGATTACCAATATTTCTAGCTGTAATTTTAGCAAACATATCTTTACCTTCAGAATCAAATTCTAAACCAATTTGAACATTTCCTGTAGTATTATCAAATAATACATCTGATCTTTTTAATTGTTTTCCAGAGAGTTCAGTATTTTTCCACTCAAATTGACCTTCTAATGGTTGAATAGCAAATAATATATGTTGAGATTTAATTTCTTTAATTTCGTTTTCAATTATTCTTTCTTCAAGTTTTTTAATTATATGATAACCAAATTGAGTTTGTACAAGCTCATCGTTAAGTTGATTATTTTCTAGTTTATCAAAAATCACTTCAGCATATTCAGGAACCAAACCTTCTTTAACTACAAAATCAATAATTCCTTCATTTTCTTTAGAACTAGGATCATCACTAAACTCTTGAGCTAAACTTGCAAAATCTTCATTATTTTTAATTCTTTCTAATACATTTTCAGCCAATATTTTTTTCTCTTCATTTCTGCTTATAATTTCAACTTTTTCTTCATCGCTTAGTTCACCAGTCCCGGGTTCTTTAAATTCTAAAAGTGGAGTTTCTCCTATTTTAGAAATTGCTTCTTGAATATCAAAAACTCCAGCCAATTCAATAATAATTCTATTATTACCACTTATTTGGACTACTGGTTCAGCAACGCCAAAGGCATTTACTCTTTTTTCAATAACATCTCGAGCACCATTTAAAGATGAACTTCTATCTTTTGAATCTATTTCAGAAAGATCAGCTTCATAAACTAAATGAGCTCCTCCTTGTAAGTCTAAGCCTAAATGTGGCTGAAATTTATTAAAAAAATTACTGCCAGGAAAATTATCTGGTAGCTTAGGATATATTGTCATTACAGTTAATATTGTTAGAACAATGACAAATAAGAATGTTATTCTTGTTTTACTAGTTTTAGACATATAAATATATAAAGACATTAAAAACAGATAATAAAATAATAAATGATTTTAAAAAAAATGTCAATTTAAAAACCGATCCTGGAAATCGGTAAGGCTAAGCTTTATTCTAATATTTCGTTAACTTTGTTGATTTGCTCTTAAGTAGAAAATCTTTAGTTGAATATTTTAAATAAGCTTCTTTCCAGGATTTAGACATTTTTTCACTATTTATTACGTCGTGCTTTTTAAAATGTCCGCATAATTTACAAAAGGTATTTAATTGATCGAACATTTGATCATTTTTTTCTGGTAAATGTTTTCGGGCACTATTAAAACCAAATATTCTATCTATTCCACCGGCTACTGCGCAAGGATAATATCCATACATATTTAAACCCATTCCACAATCTTTTAAAATTCGGCAACCATTCTTAAAATCTTTATTTTTGTATTTTTTCAAATCTATAGGGGCTATATTAAAAGATTCAAAGCCATCTTGAGCAGAAATTTCTTTGGCCGAGTTTATTACTTTTATACTTTGAGGAATTTTTTCTAAAACTTCTTTCATTAAACCGTTAGTAACTAGGTAAATTTCAGTATTTATAGAAAATTTTTGTTTATAATTTAATAATAAATTTATTACTTCAAAAATATTTGGATGCAAACAAGGTTCTCCACCAACTAGAGAAATTTTTCTCCACTTTATATTTTTATCAATACTTTCTTTAATAAATTTTTCTATTTGTTCTAAGCTCATATTTTCTTTACTTGGAGCTTGTCGGCAGGATCTATTACAATTAAAACACCTTAAGTTACAATCATAAGTTATATCTATTTCAATATCTTTAATGCTTCTTTTATATTGTGGGCCTAATATTTTAGTTATTATCCTAGTCGTTCTAATTGGTCTGATTAGATCTAATAAAAAAATCCTCAGATTACTAAGTGTGGTCTGAGATTTTAAGGATAATCTATGTTTGATATATTTTTTATAGAAAATAGGCATTTATTTTTGCTAAGTTGTTTCCACAGATTTTAATTTTTCATCTTCTACTGTGGATAAATAAACTTTATTTATTTTATTTCCAATATCATCCCAAGAAAAATTATTTTTTACATATTTATAAGCTCGTTTAATCATTTCTTGATTTTTTTCTTGATTATTTAATACATATTGCATTTTACTCTCTAAATCATCTATATCTTTGCTTTTAAAGCTATATACCACATTTTTCTTTATAAACAACATATTAGCATCAATATCACTAACAATCACTGGTATCTGATGAGCCATGGCTTCTAATAATGTTATAGAAAGCCCTTCATCCTCTGAT
>JAUVAE010000004.1 GCA_030591905.1 Candidatus Komeilibacteria bacterium | reverse complement strand
GAAGCTATGGCTTATAAAGAAAATTTTTCAATTCCTTTAACATTTATATCAATTGGTGATGATAATTTTAAAAAAACTGAAATTGTAGAGGATTATTATAGCCAGATAGATATGTTTAATACAGTTTTAGATTTATTTAATATTAAAAATGAGAAAAAATATCTAGGTAATTCTTTTTATGATCAATTGATAGAGGATAGCGATATTCAAGATGATAAAGTAAATAAATGTATTTTAAATATTCAACCATTTTCAGATAAATTTTTTAGTTTTATAAAAGATAGTATGCATTATATATATAATATGTATACTAAAGAGTTTATTTATTACGATTTATTAAATGATCCTAATGAATCCAAACCTAAGACATCTACTGATTTTAAAAATTTGTATGACAATTGTACTAATTTTGGCAAAATGCTTGATTTAGACAATTAAGTATTTGAATTATTTTTTAATACTCTATATACTAATATTATAATAAAGCGAATTAAATAGTATGATTTACGTAGTAATACCAACATATAACGAGAGAAAAAATGTACCAGCTTTGATTAAAAAGATATGTAATTTACATATTGATGATTTAAATATTTTAATTGTTGATGATAATTCTCCAGACGGTACAGCCGAGGCAGTAGAGGAATTAAAAATAGATTGTGTGCAGATTATTAAACGGCCCAAAAAATTAGGATTAGGAAGCGCTTATGTTGCAGGATTTAAATATGCATTGTCTAAGGGAGCTAGTATGATATTAGAAATGGATGCAGATTTTTCTCACCAACCTTATAAAATTCCAGAGCTTATTGCTTGTGTTAATAGTGGAAATGATATGTGTTTAGGGTCCAGAAGGATTAAAGGGGGAGCAATAATAGGATGGAATTTTATGAGAAAGGCAATGTCTACTCTAGCAATGGAATTTTCCCGTTGGCTCTTAAAATTAAAGACAAAAGATGTAACAGGCGGTTTTAGATGTTATCATAGTAGAGTATTTGAAAAAATTAATTTATATGATATAAAAAGTAATGGCTATGCTTTTCAAGAGGAAATGATATATTTATTGGAAAGAAATAATTTTAAAATAAAAGAAATACCCATCACGTTTGTTGATAGGCAAAGGGGTAATTCAAAATTAGGTATGAAAGAAGTAATAAATTTTTTTATAAATATTTGCAAATTGAAATTTAGAAAATAATAAGTATAAAAAAATAATCGTTTACCAGACAATATTAATGTCTGGTTTTAAAATTTCTATTTTTTCATAATTTTTAATAATCAATAGATTTTTATCTAAACTAAGACTACCCTCTAATCTAACTAGATTAATTATACATTTGGTTTCTTTTTTTTGAAATTGAGAAGGGACTATAAACCAATAGTTAATTTTAATTATTTCATTTGTTTTCCATTTAGAAGTGGGATAAAAACCGTAAGTTAAGGGATAAATTTTATTATATTCATTATTTAAAGAATTAAGATTATTAAGATTTAATTGAAGTTGATAATTATTTTCAATCTTATCATTATTTTTTTTGAAATATAAAGAAATAGGCATTAATTGGAATTCAGTATTGTCTAATTCATTTATTTCACTTATCCTATTTTGATTCCATCCTAAAAATGTTATTTCATTGTTTATATTTATATTTTCTATATTAGTAATTTTTAAATTTTTATCTTCAGTATCAATTATTTCGTAAAGAAGATTATTTTTTTCAATATTAGTCTTGTCTTCTTCTACAGACGGAATCCCGCCTGTCCCGCTTTTGCGGTGGCTTTGCGGCGATAAATCCAAATCATATTTCCATATTCCGTAGGCATCTATTATTTTTAGTGGTGATAAATTGTATTCCTCAAATATTTTTTTCCAATTTAAATATGAATTTTCATATTTTTTGTCTTCATCCTTTTGAATATATTGAAGATCATATCCTATTACATCATCGAAATTTACATATATATATTTAATGTCTTTAGGAATTTCATAGGGACTATATGATAGTTGTTTATATCCCTGCCAAGCATAATTAAGAGAATATAATTTTGCTCTAGTTGATAACTGAGGTAGGAATTCATAGGAAGCGACAATTGATTCATATTTTGGTATATATTCTAATAATTCTTGTTTTATTTTTTGATTTATCTGATTTATATTTACAGTTTTATTTTCTTTTCCAATTTTTAGGGGGGATAAAATAAATAATAAATAAATATTAGAAATTATAATAATTATTAATATTAAGTTTTTATTATCTCTGAGGATTTTTATAAATTTAGAGTTGGTTTCCCACCTACGTTCCTCATCGTCATTCAGAACTTCGGTGGACACAGTATTTTTACTACAGATTAATTTTATTGATAGTATGAAACTAGCTATAATTCCAGGTATAAAAAGTGCTACATAATGGGTTTTAAGGATTAGATCTCCACCACCGCTCTTTGTTAAGGCAAATTGTAAATAAACTAGAAAACTTAATAAAAGATATTTTGGTTTTAATAATGGAATAAAGAGAAAAGGTATAAATAACAATACAAGCATTGTTATATTTGGAACCATAAATAAGTGTTTTATTATTGCTAGGGGGTGAGTCAAATAATTTTTGGCTATTTCTAGCATGGAATTACCGCCTAGCCAATTATAATAAGCAATGAATTTATATGAACCTCCAGGATTATTTGCTTTCATTATCATTTGAGACATGGCAAACCAAGCAATTGATAATATTATCGGTAATAAGATCCATTTAATTTTTCGTTTTTGTATTAAAGCTAAAACTCCAAACATTAAAATTACCAAAAAAACATCTTCACGAACGCTTAAAGAAAGTAGAGAAAATAGTATGAATAATGGTAAATTCTTTTTTTGATAAAAATATATTGTGAATAATAATAAAAATATAGCGAATGGCAGGAGATGAAATTCGAAAAAATTCATATTTATGGCCATGGGATTAATCAGCCATAGCATTGATAAGATTAAAGCCCAGGTTTTATTCAGACTATGTTTAGCAAGTAAGTATATGGGAATTGTGCATAAGGCGATAATGATAGTTTGTAGCAGTAATAATATTAAGGGCGATTGAAATATGGAATACAAAGGTAAAAGTAATAATAAAAAAGGAGTAAAGTGATCTCCTAAATAAGAATGAGGGTGAATTGTGAAGTGAAATAAATTTCCTTGACTAGAATTATAAAAAACTTGATTAAATATAGCCAGATCCATTCCTCTATATTCAAAATTATTATATTTAATGTTTAAAGAAATAAAAACAATTACAATGTAAATAATAATGGCACTAATGAGGATTAGCCAATGATTTTTTTTTATAAAACTTTTGATTTGGTTCATGGCTTAATTATATCAAACCCGACCCAAGGGGTCGAACTCATTTTCGATTGTCTTAATATCTTCTAAATATATTTTTAAATCTTCTTGGTATTCTCTGAAATTTATTAAAGTTTCTTCTTTAATGAGCTTAAATTGAGCTTTATAAAAATAATCGTGATGAGAGGTATATGGCCAATCATTAATATTATTAACTATTTTATGTTTTAGAGGATTTAAATTGATATATCCAATTAATGTATGAAAATAGCCTTCACTATTTATGAGTTTGGATTTAAAGGGTCCTTGAAATATACGTCCAGAATGATCTTTAGTGAAGTTAAAATATTTTGTATAGGAATTACTAAGCATAGATATAAATTTAGATATTTGTGATTGCTCACCCGCCGGGTGATTAATCACCCGGCGGGTGAGATCTTTTGGCTCTTGAAGCATGAAATGCCAATGATTAGGCATAATAGAATAAGCTAAAATTTTAACTTTAGTTTTTTCTTGATAATAAAATACCTTGTCTAAAAAGTAATCATAATCTTTTTCTGTATAAAAAATAGTTCTTTTTTCAGTTGCTCGATTATAGGTATGATATATATTGTTAGGATAAATTTCTCTAGGTTTTGTAGGCATAAAAAATAGGTCAATGATAAAATCAGCGACCTTTAATAAAAGAGTAGTTCTTCTTAAAATAAAAGTCAAATTTAAAATCACCCGGCGGGTGATGAAATCTATTGACTTTTTTTGTTAAATATGATATTATATACTATTAAATAAAAAATTAGGAGGATATTATGAAAAAGTTAGTTTTAATTACTATAGTGGTACTTTTTGCGTTTCTTGTTGGGTGTAGTACTGTGCCTACAATGACTTATGGTAAGTCATCAGCGAGTTATGAAAAAATTACAAAAGAGAGAAAGAATATTCTTTTATCATTTGAGGATTATGAGGACTATGAAGTCTGGGTTTACAGTAAGGATATTAGTATTCTTGATTTCAAGATTTTGGGTATCCCTTTTTACAAAAGGCTTAATGTTTTTATGGTAAAGGACAAGCCTGTTTTGTTGGAGAATTTACGACAGGGAATAAAAGTCATTTATGTACAATTAGTTCCCAAAGTAGATACAGTATCAAGAACAACTAGTAAGTATGCTTTAAAGAAAATAGGTCAAAGAAGAAAAGGAAAAATTGTTTTAAATATCGGGATAGAGGATAATACTATTCAAATTACTAATCCAAAGAACATCAAAGTTCAACAAATTGTTAATATAGGAGTGGGTGTTTTTTTGGAAATACCTAAGAAAAAAAAGAATGTTCCTAGGTGGTAAGATATAAAAAAGGGTTCAATATTAATATTGAACCCTTTTAAAATATTTAAATAAGTATGTTTTTATAAATTCCACCAACCAGCATCAGCTGGTTCCTGGATTGATATCATTATCCAATTAGCAATAATATAAGCGCATAGTATAATAGTTACTCCAATAACTGAATTGATAAGTCTCTTTTTGGCCTTAGTTATCGTTTCTTCATTGCCCCCAGAAGTCATCCACTGGTATCCAGAAATTATGATCATGACTAAAAAAAACAATCCTACTAAGCCAAGGGCTATATTGATAATATCTATAATACTTTCTTCAAGAGGTTTATATTCTAATCCTACTTCTTGACGGAATTCATGACTTTGAGTAGAAATACTATTAATTAATGTATTTTCTTGGGCAAAAGATTGATTCACAGTTATTATTAAAAATAATATAGTTATTATACTTATGTAGGTTATTTTTTTTATTTTTATACTCATTTTCTTATTATATTATTAAGATAGTAACATTTCTATTACGAAAACATGAATTGAATAAGCAAGAATTACAATTGCAACTCCAATAGTAGCATTAATGATTCTTTTTTTAGCTTTGGCAATTGATTCTTCATTACCCCCAGCAGTCATCCATTGGTATCCAGAAATTATTATTAAGATTAGAAATATAATACCAAGAAGACTTAATATACTTTGTACTATTTTAGCGGTTATAGTACGAAGAGAATTTTCATCTACAGCTGAATATCCTACATTATCTTCGGCAATTGTTTTTAAATCATTTAAAGGGGCATAGTTGGTTTCGGGAGCAGTTTGAGCATTTATAGAATTAAAATTAAACATTAAAAAACTAATAAAAAGTATTGTAATAATTATTTTAATTTTATTTTTATGATTCATCATTATTTTATTATTTTTTATTAGAAATTTAATCTGGAGCTATAGCTGTTAGAGTTTGCTCTGATACCATATATATTATGAAATATGAGATGGCGTATGCTGCTAATACAAGCGTTAATCCAATAGTAGCATTGATGATTCTTTTTTTAGCTTTAGCAATTGATTCTTCATTACCCCCAGCAGTCATCCATTGATAACCGCCCATAATTACTAATATTAAAAAGAATATGCCTATTAAGGATAAGACAAATTGTATTATGCCAGATATTACAGAAATTGCTTCTGTTTCTTTATAGCCTATTCCTTGAAAATCACCTTCTCCAGTAGCTACGGTTTTGAGTATATTTTTACTGTCATTGAGATTTTTCAAGTTATTTCCGGATGGTTCTTGAGCTAGAATATTATAATTACTAGAGAAGACAATAAATGAAACTAATAATACAATAAGAAGTGTTCTTAATTTTTTAAAATATTTTTTTTGCATATTATGTATTATTTATAGTTAAATCAAAAAGTACAGAAAATATTAACATTGTAATTGCATAGGCTCCAAGTACAATTATTAATCCATTAACAGCCATTTTTATTCTTTCTTTAGCTTTAGCGACCCGTTCTTCATTACCTCCAGAAAACATCCACTCATAACCACCCCAGATTATTAAAATTAAAAAGAGTATGCCTAATATACCAAGTAGAGAACGAATTATAGTGATTGTCAGGGTCATTCTTAATTTTATTATATCTCCAGGACTACCAGTTACATAACCCATTTTACCACCAGTTACATTAAGATCATCTTTAATAATATTAATACCCTCGTCTCCAGTATAATCCAAGGCAGGTATGTCAGCGTTAGTGATTAAGGGTGCAAATATTATAATAGCACATATTAGATATAATACAGCTTTTATTTTCAGTTTATCTTTTAACATTTTATGGATTTTTGTAAAAAATTAACTATTTTATAAACAGGCTTACTTAGAGGGTTTGAGTAACATCAAACAATAATCCGAATATAGCATTAACTGCTACATATGCTATTAGAACTATGGCTAAGCCTATAGTAGAACTCATTATTTTACTCTTAGCTTTTTTAATAGATTCTTCATTACCACCAGATATCATCCAACCATAACCAGCAAATATGATTTGTACCAAAAATAAAACTCCTAACATTGCTAGAATATATCCTACAATCTTGCCAATTATGTTTCTAATATCATTTTCGTTACCTTCTGCACTTGTTAATCCAGCACCATCAGTAGAGGCACTTTTAAATAAACCTCCTTGAGCTTTGTCTAAAGCTTCGTTGGCAGCATTAATATGAAAAATTGGTATGGCAATCAAAAAAACAACTATAAGATAAAGTAGTATTTTTTTTGGATGAGAAATCATATTTTTATGAATCATATAGTTCACATTTTTCCACTCTATTTAATATATATAATAAAGTGGAAAGTCTAGACTATATTTAAGGAAATTATTACACGCTTTGTGACATAGCTTCTTGCATTTGTACCACTACGAATTGAGTGATGGCATAAGCTGCTAAAATAATAACAATACCAACCACACCTGCTCCTAATAGTTTCTTAGCTTCACCAACTTTTTCTTCGTTACCACCAGATGTCATCCATTTGAAACCACCCATTAGAATCATTATTAAAGCAATCAATCCTAATAACGATAGAATCAGATTTATAATATTGATAGCAGTAGCTTGTAAGTCAGCAGTTGCTAAATTAGTTTGAGGAACTGTGAATTGAGCAGAAGCTGGTATAGCAACTGCAAACACCATAGCAATGAAAGCAAAGCTGATTACATTTTTTGTTAGTTTTGACATTTATTTTTTATTCCTTTCTTTTTTCATTAAACTTATTGTCTAATGAGGTTAATTTTTTTCTATATTTAAATTTTATTAATGTAAATATAAGGATTTATTTAAATTACATACATATTATACTACTTTTTGGGAAAATAATGAAATACACAAATGAGTTATTTTATGATTTCAAAATTGTAAATACCATGTTTAGGATAGAGTAGCTAGTAAATATAATTACTATTCCAAAGATTGCCCATATTAAAATTCCTTTTCCCTTTTTAATTTTTTCTTCATTACCACCAGAGGTCATCCAAGTTAAACCACCATAGATAAACATTAATAAAGCTAAGGATCCAACTACGCCTAAGGCACCTTTTATGATTCTACCAATTAATGTAGGGACATCCGTTGTTCCTAAGGGGTTTGGTAATTCTCCAGTTTCGGTAGCTCCATAACATATTCCAACAGAGGAGATAAGTATTAGAGCGATTGATAGTAAATTTATTAGTTTTTTTGTTTTTAAATTGTTAATCATATTTTTATATAGATTATTTTATGAATTTTAAAAATTAGGGTCTTCTGTTTCTAATTTATATCTTCCACTGTCATCTGATGAGTCCATTAAAGTTTCTTGAACAAAGCTGATTATTAAAAAAGCACTCAAAAATATTATTAGTCCAATAATTGTTTGAACCATCATGGTTCGGGCACTGCTTATTTTTTCTTCACTTCCCCCAGAGAATATCATTTTTATCCCAGCAATTATGAAAAATAATAGAGCTATACTACCTACTATACCTAATAATTGATTAGAAATTTCAATGGCTTTGGTTAATAAGTCTTTCATATCATAATTTCCATAAATTCCTTTGTATCGTGAATCAGTTATTGATTCACAACATTGTCCATGTTCACATTTATTTTCTTCTGGATCGAAATTAGTATCATTTTCACATTTTTCTGGAGAAGCTTGTCTCCAAAATTTTCCATCATGACCTCCTGTTTCAATATCGTCCACTTTACAACTTGATATACAATAAAAACCACCAATTTCATAATTAGTATCGGCATATACTGTATTATAAGTAGTTAATACAATTGTTGTCAAAAATACTAGTAATATTCCTATTTTTATTAGCGACGTAGAGCGAGTGAAATGCAAAAGTAATCTTTTACATTTCCGAGCTGAGGAGCTAACATAGGGAATCTTTATTATTTTTTTCATATGAACTATTTAATGGTTTGATTTATTTTTATAGTTGTATTACTTAATAGACTTCTTATCATTTTTAATGTTAGATTTTCAGATTTTATTTGATTAATCATTTCTATAATATATTCTTCAACTTTTTCTGGTGAGTTTCCTCTATACCACGATCTGGCAGTTAAAATTTGTTCAGCAAAAGGTTTTAATTCTAGATTATTTTCTTGCTCTTCTTTTAATGATTTTAGAGCCGTTGGTTTTCCAGTCTTTTCTAGATACATTTTAACATTTTCTTTTCTAGTAGCAAAGTCAATAAAACCCCAAGCAGCATCCTTATTATTTGTTTTATGAGAAACTGTCATCACCCAATAGTTTGCAAAATTTGCTGGTCTTAAAGTATTGGTAATTTGAGGAACTTTAGCAGTTTTTAAATTGAATTTGTTAGTAGTTCTACTTTTTATTTGTTTGATATGATAAGGATAGCCAAAGAAGAAAGCAACTTGTCCGTTAATAAAAGCTTCTAAGGCATCATCTTGACTTTGATTCCAAGAATATACTTCTTTTATTGGATTTGAATAATCATTGTAAAAATTGATTGCGGCAATTGCTAAATCTTGATTTTTTTGATCTTCAAGATTTATGTGGTTATTAGCAGCTACTAATTCAACACCATTTTGGAACATTAATAGCATCAATATGTCTACAGCATTAGTGATATTATTTGTTGTCCCCAAAGCAGTTCCAGATTGTTCGAAATTATTATTTTGATCAAGTAAACTTATATTTTTGATCATATTATTAAACTCGGTCCATGTTTCAGGAGGAAAGGATATATTGGCATATCTTAATAAATCTTCATTATAGAACAATCCTAGAGTGTCCAAACTCATGGGGAGTCCATATATTTCATTTCCTTTTACAACGTCTTCATAAACAACATTAGGATAATTTTGAATTAAATCATTTAAAGATGTTGTTTTAACTTCTTTAACACTATCAATAACGTCTGTTTTTTGAAGACTACCAATACCAGTAGATTTAATTTCTCGATAAGGAAGTTTTATTTTGCTAGGAAGGGGAGTAATTTTACTTTTATATTTAGCTATCCAATTATTTGGTAAAAAGTAAATATCAGGTCCTCGGTCTTCGGCCCAGGCTTCTAATAATTGTCGTTCATATTCATCAATGCCAAATTTTTGGTAACTAATAGATATTGTAGGATGTAATTCACGATATTTATCAAATAATGGTTTTAAACTAGAACTATCTTCATGAACATACCAAACTGATAATTTAAGTGGTTGGAGTTCAATAGGTTTTTTTTTAAAAGGGTTGAAAGTGCAAGCAAATCCAGATGTAGTTAATAATACAAAGACAAAACTCAGAATGATTATTTTGTTTTTTGACATATGTTTATGTTTAACTTATATATTTTTTAAATATTTTTTTAATTCTTTATTAATTTCTTTATGTTTTAAAGCAAAATCAATTGTGGCCTTAATGAATTCTAGTTTATTTCCACAATCATAATATTTACCATTTTCTATTTCGCAAGCATAAAGAGGAATACCTTTCTTTTTTAAAGCATTAATAGCATCTACTAACCATACTTCACCACCTTTACCAATTTTGGTGCTTTTTAAAACTTCAAAAATTTCAGGCGGTAAAATATAGGCACCTAATAGGGCTAAATTTGAAGGGGCTTTGCTGGGATCTGGTTTTTCGACTATATTTTTTATTTCATAGACATTATTTTCTATTTTTTTAATATCAGCTACTCCATATCTAGATAAATCTTTTTTATTTTTAATTCTAATTCCAGAAATAACCATGCCACCATACTTTTCATAAACTTTCATCATTTGTTTTAATCTGGGTGGTCGAGAGTAAATAAATTCATCACCCCAAACCACAGCGAAGGCTTCATTACCTATAACATTTTTAGCATTTAAAACTGGAGTTCCATTTCCATAGGGACCTTTTTGTCTAATGTAAATAAAATTAGCCAAATCAGCTATTTTTTTAATTTCTTCTCTTTGTTTATGTTTGCCTTGTTTTTTAAGCCAATTTTGTAATTCATAATTATAATCAAAATGATCTTCGATAGCCCTTTTACTCATACCAGTAACTATAACTACATCTTTAATTCCAGAAGCAACAACTTCCTCAACAACATATTGGATAATAGGTTTATCTACTATTGGAAGCATTTCTTTGGGTTGAGCTTTAGTAGCGGGTAAAAATCTCGTTCCTAATCCAGCCGCGGGAATTACTACTTTAGTAATTTTATTTTTCATATAATTAAAAATTCAAATTTATTAAATTGATTTGATATGTTTATTATACTAATAATTAGTAGTTAAGGTCAATTCGAATATTCCACCCGCCGGGTGATAATCATCCAGTGGGTGGAATATTTTTAAAATTTGTTGTATTATCAAGTTATGAAAAAATTTATTTGTAAAAAAGATAAGATTAGATTAGATAGATTTTTAGTTGAGAGACTAAAGAGTTTATCACGTTCCAAAATTCAGCATTTAATTGAAGATGGGCAAGTAAAAGTTAATAAACAAAGTGTTAACAAAAAACATTATTGGTTGAATGATGGAGATCGAATTGAGATTTTATCTTTAGATTTAAGAAAACCTCTTCAGAAGAAGAAAGCGCTTTTTTTAAAAAAAGATATTAAGATAATTAAGAAGGCTAAAGACTATGTAGTTATAGAAAAACCTTCTGGTTTAATTGTGCACGGGACAAGAGAGATTAAAGAATATTCTTTAGCAGATTATTTACTTAAAAAATATCCTCAAATCAAAGAAGTGGGTGATGATTCGGAATTTCGACCTGGAATAGTTCATCGTTTAGACAAAAAAGTGTCGGGATTAATGGTCATAGCCCTGAATCAAGATTCCTTTAAAGATTTAAAAGCTCAATTTAAAAATAGAAGTGTAGTTAAGAAGTATTTAGCTTTAGTTCATGATCAAATGGAAGATTATTCTGGAAAAGTAGATTTCCCAATTGAGCGTTCCAAAAGAAGTGGTAAAATGGTAGCTAAGCCTAAGCATCTTGATGAAAAAGAAGCTTTAACTTTGTGGGAAGTCAAAGAAAAATTTGCTCATTATACTTTATTAGATGTTCAGATTAAAACTGGGCGCAATCATCAGATTAGAGCACATATGCAAGCCATTCATCATCCAGTAGTTGGTGATGATTTGTATAATATTAAAGGCTATAAGGACAAATTTAATTTAGATAGAATATTTTTACATGCTTATTATTTAGAATTTACAGATTTGAATAAAGAAAAGCAAAAGTTTGAGATTAAATTGCCAGAAAAATTAAAAAATTTTATTAAAAAATTATGAATAAAATTTTGGTAATTTCTGGGCCAACTGGGTCTGGAGAAAGTACTATTACAAATGGAATAATAGATAAATATCCAATTTTTCAAAGATTAATTACTTCTACTACTAGAAAACCCCGAACAGGTGAAAAAGATAAAGTGGATTATTATTTTTTTACTGAAAAAGAGTTTGAAAAACAAAAAGAACTAGGTAATATATTAGAATATACTTATATTGAAAATAGAAAAGTCTATTATGGTACTTATCTTCCAGATTTAGATGAAAAATTGGCAAAAGGTCATGTTATTGTTAATGTTGACCATGTGGGTTTAAAGTTTTACAAAGATAATTATGGAGCTATTTCAATTTTTATTAAACCAGAGTCTTTAGATACTATTAAAGAAAGATTACAAACTAGAAATCCGGAAATGACAGAGAGAGAATTAGAGCAAAGATTGAAAAACGCTCAAGATGAAATAGATAGAGAGGAAGAATTTTATAAATATAAAGTTTTAAATAAACAAGATAAATTGGAAGAGGCAATTCAAGAAATTGAGGATATTTTAAAGGAAGAGGGTTATATTTAAAATAAAAAATCACTTTGGAAAGCGATTTTAAAATGAAATGGTACACCCGGCAGGACTCGAACCTACAACCTTCTGGTCCGAAGCCAGACGCTCTATCCAGTTGAGCTACAGGTGCATAGTTTATATATAATAGTATTTTTATGGTAAAAAGGCAAGACCCTAGTATAATAGTTGGAGCTTTTATTTTTAATAATAAGGGTGAGTTATTTTTAACAAAGTCAGATAGGTGGGATAATAAATATGTTATGCCAGGGGGTCATGTTGAATACGGAGAAATAATTATTGAAGCTTTAAAGAGAGAAATGAAAGAAGAAACAAATTTAGATATTAACGAGATAGAATTTTTAGGTTTTAAAGAATTATTAAATTTAGAACAAGATTTTTATAAAGATAGACACATGGTTTCTTTAAATTTTAAATGTAAAGCTTTAAATAATGAAGTTATTTTAACCGAAGAAGCACAAGAGTATATTTGGGTTAGTATTGATGAAGTTTTAAGCTTAGATTTATATAGTATTGTTAGGGAAGAAATCAAAAAACATTTTATTAAGAAATAAAACAAATTATATATCTGAGATAATAGCTAAAACAATTATAACTAAGAGTAAGCTTCCGGGAGTTGATTATTGTTTTAATCCCTATGTTGGGTGTTTACACGGATGTGCCTATTGTTATGCTAGATTTATGGGACGTTTTACTGGTCATGCTAATGAGAAATGGGGTACTTATCTTGATTGGAAAGTAAATGCACCCGAATTATTAAAAAAAGAAGTGCCAAAGATAAAAGAAAGGAGTGGGATTGTAGTTTTTGGAAGTGTAACTGATTGTTATCAGCCCATTGAAGAAAAATTAGAATTAACTCGTGAATGTTTGAAAATATTTTTAGAGTATCAAATTCCAATATCAATATTAACTAAGAATGCTTTAGTAAAAAGAGATTTTGATTTATTAAGGCAATTTAAACATTGTGAGTTAGGTGTAAGTATCAGCATTCTTGATAAATATCATCAACAAATATTGGAGCCCGGTGCTTCGGATCCTCAAGAAAGAATAGATGTTTTAAGAGAAGCTTTTTCTTCTGGATTAAATACCTATGCTTTTTTAGGACCGATCCATCCATTTTTAACTAATATTGAAGATATTTTTGAAAAGATTGCTCCTTTTATTAAGTTTATTATGGCAGAGCTTCCGAATCTTCATTGTGGTAATTGGGATAATTTTAGTAAAGCATTAACTAAGATTAATATTAATCCAAATGAATATAAGCGAGTAGCCGAGAGCAATGATTTTTATCAGAAAACAAATAATTTATTAAGAAAATTATGTCAAAAAAATAAAATTGAGTTTCGAGGAATTTTTCGACATTAGATTATTTAAAAAATAAAAAATATGGATTGGACTTACTTTTTATACATTATATTAATTGGACTATTAGATGGTTTAGCAATGGTTTTTTCTAAATTATGGTTTGTCCATAAAAATATTCTATATTTATTTGGAGCTTTTTTAAGTTTAGGTATAGCAGCTATATTTTTTGCATTTACTTTAAAATATCAGAATTTAGTAATTATGAATTTAGTTTGGATAGGATTATCAGTTCTAACTGGAACTTTAGCTGGTTTATTAATTTTTAAAGAAAGTATCGGGATACTTCAAATTATAGGAATGATTATCGTGCTCATAGGAGTAGTATTACTTAATATAAAATAATATGAAATTAACAATTTTAGGTTCAGGTACATTTTTTCCAGAATTAGATCGGCATTTTTCTAGTTATTTAGTCCAAACCGACGGATTAAATTTAGTTTTTGATTTTGGAACAGGTGTTATGGACGGTTTATTAAAAGCAGGATTAAATTATTATGATATTGATACAATTTTTTTGACCCATCTTCATCCAGACCATTTTTCTGAATTACCAGCATTATTATTTATATCTTTAGCAGAGCCTCCAGAGAGAAAATTAAGAAAAAGAGATTTAGTTATTTATGGACCAAAAGGTTTTGCAGAAGTATATGAGCATTTAGAAAAGGCTTTCCATTTAAAAAAGTATCAACCAAAATATAAAGTTATAATTAAAGAATTAGAAGATAATGATGTTACTAAAATTAATGAATGTATTATTAAAAATTATAGAGTAGAACATTCCAGGTCTCTCACTTGTCTATCTTATCGAATAGAGTCTGAAAATAAAATTTTAGCTTATAGTGGTGATTCAAATGATTGTGAAGGATTAAGAAGTACTTGTCAGAATTCTGATTTAGCAATTTTAGAAGCAACAATGGAAAAAAAATTGGAAGAAGGACATTTAAATGGAGAGTTGTCTGGAAAGATAGCTCAAGAATCTAATGTGCAAAAATTAGTTTTAAGTCATATTCATTCTAGTGTTATTAAAAGTTATCAGCCAGTTAAAAAAGCTAAACTATATTTTAAGGGAGAGGTTTTATTAGCTAAGGATGGAATGGAGATAGAGGTGTAAGATCTAAAATTTAAAATTAAACTCAGTGTTAAGCTGAGTTTTTTAATAGGTTTAACAGGGTTGACCCTGTTAAATAAGATTTGAATATACATTATAAATTAATTTTAACAATTTTTATTTTATTCATTATATTTTTAGTATTATAATATTATGTCTAAATCTTAATTCTAAATTTTTTAATAGAATTTAGAATTATTTAACAGGGTTGACAAGATTGTTCAAATATGATATATTAATATGAAAATTTAAAAATCAAAGAAACAAAGGAGGAAACAAATGATTGTGAGTAATACTTTTGCCAAAAAAGTGGATGAGGGATTGTATTGTGTTCAATATTTTCCCTTAATCTCTAGAAAACCAGTTTTAGTTAAAATTCCAAGGCAAGAATCAATGAAGTATCAAGAAGCTGTTCCAAAACATAATATCAGAGAAAGACATCAAAGGGGAATTAAATTTTCCAAAGAATGGTTAAATCTTTTTCATTATAACCTTGTTGATACTGATTTTGGTCGTGAAATTTTAGCAGAGGTTGTTGTTCAGAAAAAAGTTGTTACAGTTGTAAAAAATGGAAGGAGGATTGTCTCAGAATATGTGATTGTTGATGTGTATAAATTATGTATCAAAGATGCGCCAAAGTTTAAAATGAGTTTCCCAATGGAAAATACAGTAGGGAATATTAGTTGTGATTCCACAATAATTGATTATTGTGAAATTCCAGGGACACATAATTTTATTCTTTTTCAATATCTTAGATATAAGGAGGTGGCAAATTTCTAAAAATTTTAAAGGCTTTGCGAATGCAAAGCCTTTATTTACTTTTAATCTTGATTTTTATTGAAAAAAATAGTATTCTTATTTCTACTAATGCTATTAATATTATGCGCCGTTAGCTCAGTTGGTAGAGCAGCTGCCTCTTAAGCAGACGGTCGCAGGTTCAAGTCCTGCACGGCGTACCATTTATTAAAATTAACAAAAATTATATGAACGAAATGCCAGATTTAAAAACAACAGACCGAGAATATGAAGAAACTCCAAAGCAAGAAATGCTCCCAGATGATGTAGTCAATGATTTTGTAGAAGGAGATAGTATTTTAGTTGAAGCTGAAACTAAAGACGGAGAAGACGTTAAAGAAGTCTTTTATAATTTAGAGGATGCTAAAAAGTTTTTTTCAAATGATACTGTGTGTAAGCCAGAGACTTTTAAAATAGAGTTAATCAAAAAAATCGAAGATTAATTTATTACAGATATTAAAAAAGACAGGGCTAAATTATGCTCTGTCTTTTTTATTTTAAATTTATCTAATATAACTTAAAGGATTTTGTTTATAGCCATTAACTCTAACTTCAAAATGGAGATGAGG